>NZ_SIJA01000043.1:0-27261 GCF_012062385.1 Methanocorpusculum sp. GPch4
CCTCACTTGTTCGCAAACCTTCGGTTTACTCTCCGTTTCGGGCTTGCAGCCCTCACTTGTTCGCAAACCTTCGGTTTACTCTCCGTTTCGGGCTTGCAGCCCTCACTTGTTCGCAAATCAGAGATTTGCTCCGCTGAGGTCGTCGACTTCGTCTCCGACCCGCCCGCACCTGATGACCTCGTCCTCGGTCACAATCTGATCCATCCTGGCGTCGAACTCCTCCGTCGGAATACATTCCGCCTCCTGACAGGCATACGCCATACCGATCCTGGGGATATCCGGATTCGCTTCAAAAAAGCGGTCATAGTATCCTGCCCCGTAGCCGAGCCTGTGCCCCGCACGGTCGAAACCGACCATCGGGACAAGCACCGCGTCGATCGAGGATGCCGGGGCGGGCTGTTCATGGGTGAGCGGCTCGGGGACCCGGAACGTGCCCGGTTCCAGCTGATCCATCGAAGTGAGATACGAGAGCCGGAGCGTATGGGTCTCCTTCTCGATGATCGGGACGAGCACCGTCTTCCCCTCTTCCAAAAGGCAGTTGATGATCACCATCGACTCGACCTCCGGATCCTTCGCCACATAGGCAAGGATCGTGTGATAGGGTTTCAGAAGTTCCTGCAGCCGGCAGGTGATGTAGTATCCCTTCGCCCGCCGGTCCCCTAAAGACAGAGCTTCGCGTCGTTCCTTAAGTATAGTGCGAAGCTCTGCTTTTGTCGTCATTTCCGATTCGTTTTCCGCACGCGGACCGCAACGCCGCGGTTCGAGCGTTTCATCTCGTCAGCGCCCATCGTGGTTTTGCCGGTCGCCTGATAGCCTTCTCCGCCGACAAACACCTCATCGCCTTCACGAATATTCGGATCGCAGTCGGCGATTCCCGGCGCAAGGATATCTCCCTGCGGGACGAACCCGTCCGAGATCCAGACCCGGTATCCGTTGATGTGCTTCCAGCCTTCGTGGGTCGGGCGGAGCAGACCTGTCTCCGGGTCGATCGAGAAGAGCTGGGTCTTCTTCTCGTAGATCTTCTGGTTCGGGTACCGGCCTTTCGGGAGCCAGCCTTTCGTGTCGACGAGCTCGCCGAACTGCCAGAGAAGCGTGCCGCGGATCGGATCCGTGCGGCGTTTTCTGCTCTCGCGAAGCGTGTCGTTCAGGGCACGCAGCGAGTCCTGCGAGAGCGGTTTATCGTCATTACAGGTGAACTCGAGTTCCACGCCGGCTTTTTCGGCGGCGGTCTTTGCGACCTCTTTTGCCCCGCCTTCCAGATGGCAGATGACTCTGTCATACCGGTGCTTCGTGAGGTAGGCAGTAAGGTATTCGACCAGGATCGCGGACTCTTCCCTGTCCCAGTATCCGGTCACCGGCACATCATAGTGGCCTGCCGGATAGATGAGTTCGAGTTCCCGGGGGACGACGCCTAAGGGCGAGGTCACGATCACTTCATGGGCACGCCCGTCAACTACGCGGGAGAACAGCTGATGGGATCTCGAGAGCGAGTAGGGTTTTCGTGCGGCGCAGGGAAGAAGGACGCAGACATCGGTCCTTGAAGGGATGAACCGGTTGATGACCCTGTCTTCGAAGAAGGCGATCTCGGCACGGGTCATCGACTCGGAGGAGTTTGCGAGGAACCGGGACGAGCGGACGACCGGGAGGTTTTTGGCAAAGCCGGGTCTTCTGTCAACGTGTCTGAGAAGAGAGACCTGTTCGGCGTGGAGTCTGCAGCGCATCTCCATGAACTCGCGGAGCTGGCCCTGTTCGATCCAGACCCGTGCGAGAGCGATCTCTTTTTCGAGAGCCAGACGGTTGTGGAGTTTCAGATCGCCGGCTTTGCAGCCCGGGCAGTCGCAGATGCCTTTTTCCATATAGGAGGCATCGAACTCGCCTTCGGGCGTGCAGAACTTTTTCTGCACGGACGCAAGATCGACCGCGGTGTAGTCGAAGAGGTCGAATCCGAGATAGATCAGCGAAGCGGCGTTCGAGGGAAGACCGCATGCGGGAGCATAGCGTGCGGCGTCCGGGGGACAGACCGCAAGCAGTTTTTCCATGTAGTCCGCATGGCGGCGTGCGTCGGAGATGACGGTGTTCCAGTTCGAAAAGAGGAGCACGCTTCCTTCGACGGACTCGCTCTGCGGGTGAACGGCTGTCGGCTCTTCGCCTGCGACGAAGTATTTTTCAAACTCGGCTTTGCCTGCAGAAGGCGGGAGGTTTGAAAACCCGCGTTCCTTCAAGGAGGGGAAGACCGATTCGGTGTCGAGCACCGCAGGAGTGCTGATGTTTTCCTCGTCGGAGAGTTTCAGGTTCCCGATCCGGGCGTTTCCGTCGCGTTTTCGTGCATCGAACAGACTCATGTGATGACCTCGGCGTCCGGGAACTCTGTTCTGAAAAGTTCCGCCCATTTCTCTGTCGTTGAGATGGTGACTTTGGTGTCGGGGTTTGTCGCGAGCAGTCCTTTGAGGCCTTTGATCCCGTACTTCATCATCTCTTCGTCCCATGCGGGAACTTCGGCGGGTCCGGCCGGGAAGGTCTCGGCAAGTTCGTAGGGCAGAGGGCCGAACGGGGGCTTGAACTCGATGACTTCTTCAAAGACCCGCGGGACAGGTCCGCCGGCTGCGATGAGGGAGACCTCCGAGAGTTTCACGCGGGGGATCATCTCGTGATAATTCGCGACCTCGGTCCGGCGGCATGATTCGCTGCCCCGGTAGAAGAACCGGCGTTTGCTGGCTCTGTCGAGGTGTTCGATCTCGTCGACCCGTTCAAGGAGTCTCCGGTAACCGTCGAGCAGTTTCGGGTGGGCCCGGCACCTCTCATCGACCAGTTCCCAGAGTGTTCCGTCCTGGATCGCGGCACGGATCCTTGAGATCTCGGCCATGGTGACGGCGAGGTTGTGGCAGGCGAGGAGCTTTTGTTTGTCTGGGGATTTTTTCAGCTCTTCGACGGTATGACTGCGGCAGACGGGGCAGGCACACGGCAGTTCGCTCATCTCGTCGAGTTTGAGCGTTCCGTAGGTCGTGATATAGCGTCCTTCTTTTGCGTAAAGCGCGTAGGCGGCTGAGTCGAAGACATCGCATCCGAGCGCTGCGGCGAGGGCGAACATCGAGGGGTGGCCGGCACCGAAGAGGTGGATGCAGGCTCCCGGGTTGAGTCCTTTTTTCGCGGCGATGATGACGTCGACAAGTTCGCGGTACCGGTAGCTTTCCATTAAGGGGACGACGGCGCCGATCGGGCAGTAGGCAAAGCCCATGTCCGAGACGGTTTTCCCGGCATATTCGCGCAGGTCTTCGAAGACGGCTCCCTGGACAGGGCCTGAAAGGGGGGCGTCGGGACCGAAGATCTCTTTTGCCTCTTTCATTCTCGCCATCGTGATCTCCATCTGGGCGATGACTTCCTCCCTGTCGGTGTCGGGGTGGGTCGGGATGTCGAGCGGGACCCAGATGTCGCTGCCGATGTCTCTTTGGAAGGAGAGGGTCTGAACGTTCGTGATATCGACACTGCCGTAGACGGACATCTGGAAGGATCCTGAGTCGGTCATGATGAGTCCGTCGAAGTCGAGGACCTCGTGGAGGCCTTTTTCGAGGGCGGGGGCCCGGTAATCTTCGCTTTTGGAGAAGATGTAGGCGTTTGTGATGATGCCTTCGACGCCCATCTTTTTCATTTCGGCAGGAGGGATTATCTGCAGGTGGGGGTTGACGACCGGGAGGAGTGCGGGGGTTTTTATGACTTTGTCGCCGGCTTTGAGTTTGCCGACGCGGCCTGCTATGTCTTTATGGATGACTTCGAATGTTATTGCCATGGGATTATTCCTTGAATATCTGTCCTTCAAATGTAAGAATATTGCATGATGCGTTTGTCCATGCGTCGGGGTGGAGACCGGCTTTGTAGCAGGTTTCTCTGAGGAATTCTTCCGCGTCCCAGCCGTATTCGACGGCGACCTGGGGGAGGAGGAGGCCGGTATGCCCGTTCATTTCGGCGATGAGTCCGTGTCTGCCGACGATGACGGCAGACGGGCGTTCGCCCGGTTCGCATTCGAGAAGGAGGGGCTGGGTGAGGATGGTGACTTCGATCTTGATTTGTCTGAGTTCTCCTTCGTTTACGGGGTAGAACCTGGGATCATGGATCGCGGCATGCTGTGCGGCGTCTTTGATGGCGTCGGCGAGCGGTATGACGGGGAAGGGGAAGCCTATGCATCCCCTGAGGTCGCCGCATTTGGTGAGGGTGACAAAGACGCCTCGTTTTTCGGTGAAGATCTCGGTGAGCTCCGGGTCTCCGCGGGGGGGGGTTCCGGTTACTGCGGACTCAGCGTAGAGTCGTGCGAGTTGCAGGGCAAGCTGGCCTTCGGTCTGACTGAGAAGATGCATAATCATGTAGGTATTGGGTGTAAGAGATGATGAATTAAATGGCGGGGTGAGCCGTCAAGCGAGGGTCGTAGACCCGAGTCGGAGAGCAAATCTCTGATTTGCGAACAGGCTCGCCCTTAGCTGAGCAAGTCGATAGACTTGCGACCAAATCTTTGATTTGCGACTGCGGGCCGACCCGTGGGGGTGGCCTCAGCGGAGCAAGTCTGAGCGGAGTGAGGACTTGCGACCAAATCTTTGATTTGCGACTGCGGGAAGTGGATGCGCCCTTTGCAGATCCTTTCATCCGCACCTGAAAAATACCTGTCAAAAAAAATTATTCGAGAAGTTTGAGTGCCTCTTCAGCACTTTTCCCTTCAACTGTGACCGCATATATCGCATTGCAGAATTTGACCGCATCGTCCAGTGATTTCTGATGGATGTTTCTGCCGGTCGCGTTTCCTGAAGCTCCGCCAGTGTTGATCTGTTCATAGAGTTCCCGGATAAACTTCTCTTCGGTGGTTGCCGACCCTCCGGCACAAACAAGTTTTGTCCGTCCGGCCGCAAGGACCGCCTCTCTGAGAAGTTCAGGCGAGGTTTTTCCATCCTTTTTGGGTGCATTGACCTTGACGAAGTCGCTTCCGAGACATGCGGCCACACCTGCCGCCCCGGCGATAAGATGCGGATCCTTCTCATCTCCGACTGCCTTGCCTCTCGGGTATATCCAGAGAACGGTGACGAGTCCGTAGAAGTGCGCCTCGTTGATAAGCTGAGCGGCCTCTGCCAGCATCTCGGCCTCCTTTTCGCTGCCGAGATAGATCGTGTACCCGATACCTGCGATCTTGAGACCGTGTTCCTGCGCGATCTCAACGACCTGTTCGACGGTCCAAAGCTGGGGTGAGACCGGATCTTTCTGCGAGACGTTCACCAGATGGGACTTGGAGTTCATCTTGACAAGATACGGCACTTCGGGGTAGTCCATCGCATATCTGACAATGAGTCCCAGTTGTGCTGCAAGAACACCGATGTTTGCTTTGGCTGCAATGCGGAAGAGATGTTCCGGATCGGCATCGTCTATTGGGATCCCTGCACCATAGAAATCATCATTCAAATGTTCTATCTTCTGGTCGCCGGCAAAAAGCATCAGGCGGCCTGATCCGGCAGTAATCAGATCGTAATTGGCAATATAGACGTCCCGCATGGATTTTGGGACGTCGAGAGGGACTTTGATATCGGACATGATCGTATTAATCTCTGTTCTTCGAGAGAGATTAACTTTATCTTTACCCGAAATCACAAAACAGGGATTTTCAGAAGAGTATTTTCGGCAATCATCATCTTTAATTCGTTCAATGCCGATTCAACAGACGCGCTCAGCTCCCCGCCGAATGCGAGACTCGCCGGCTGGATGCCGATTATCAGTGTTTTGCCTGCGGAATCTGCCAAATAATCGACCAGATGATACAAAGGGAGCATATGGGTGCCGACCGCCGTGTCATGGATCTTTTCCGGCGGGATGATCCGGACAGATCCCGGGGGCAGCCCCATGTCGGCGGCGTCGGCAATGAGAAGAAGGTCGGGTCTGAGTTTTCTGACGAGGCCGGTGAAGTTCTCCGGTGCGGTCCCGCAGTTGAAAGCTGTTACGCCGGGAAAATCGCGCAGCATATCCGCAAGAAAAGGTCCTGCGCCGTCATCAGAATCAAGAGGATTGCCGACCCCGAGAAGAATTACTGTCATACCAGCCTTTCTAAAAACATATCTATCCAAAATCTCAAAAACAGAAGATGCATCGACCGGGACTCGAACCCGAGTTTAGGCGTTGGCAACGCCTAGTGATAACCACTACACTATCGATGCTTGCACTAATTAAAAGGACGTATAAACATTAAAAGGATTACTATTTGCAGTCATGGAGAGGGAGGTTTTACTCCTCATCTCCTGACCAGTATTCGCGGTCTTCGGCATCATATGCCTGACCCGGATGTTTGAGATGCCACTCGGTCCTTCGCAGGATTCCGTGGAGCGTGCTGGCTTCCCTGACCGTAAGCTTCGTTCTGCCGAGCACTCTCTTTGCAAGAAGGACCGTCGTCTCACGTTTTTCCACAGGGTGGCGGATCCCTTCCAGGAAGCGTTCGATGTGCGCATACAAGGCATCCATTTCGGTTTTATTCGCAAGAAGATACTCACCGCGCTGGAGGTGGGCAAGTTCATAACAGACGATTCCGATCGCATGGGAGATGTTCAGGATGGGGTACTCGTCACTGGTCGGGATCGTGCAGACGATATCACACCGGGCGATCTCTTCATTGTTCAGCCCCCAGTTCTCCCGGCCGAACAGGATCGCGATCCTGCCGTCGATCCCTTTTATCATCTCGCGGAGTTCGGCGACCGAATAATACGGCATCCTCATCGGGTTGGAAACGGATTTCGAGAGACCTCCGGTTGTCGCGATACACAGGTCGCTTCTGGCAAAGACCTCTTCAAGCGTGATGCGCTCCGCATTTTCCAAAACATCCTTCGCATGGGACGATCGGGCCGTACACTCCATCGTGAGTTTGGGGGGGTTGACCAGGACCATGTTGTGAAAACCAAAGTTCTTCATCACGCGGGCGGCGAATCCGATATTTCCTTCGTACAGAGGTTCCACTAGGACGATGTCGATCTCCGGCATTATTTGACCGCCTTCACCGTCTCTTTGAGAACTGAAGGTCCTGCTTCGTAAACCGCATTTCCGACAATGATCGTGTCGGCGTACTCCCCCATCTCCGCAGCTTTTTCACCGGAGTTGATACCCCCGCCGTAATAGACCCGGGTCTGTGAAACCGCCTCGGAAACGGCGCGGGTGACCGCAGGGTCGCCGTACATCCCGCTGTACTCGATGTAAAACACCGGCATGGCGTAGTATTTTTCTGCGATGACCGCGTAGGCCGCGACCTCGGCAGGGGAGAGATCACATTTTGCGCGGGTGAGTCTGCCCACCGACGAGTTTGGATTCAGCACGACATAGGCCTCCTGGACCACTTTATCCCACTGGATCTCAGCATGTTGTGCCCATTCCTTGTGAAGGCCGGTGATAAAGGCCGGGTGACCGGCATTGAACACGCTTGGAACAAACACATAGTCGATGCCTGCAAATCTCGCGCAGGAGGGATCGGCCGGCTCGACGGTGAGCGGAAGACCCGCATCCCTGACATTGTCATAGAGCTGCGCCAGGTTTTCCGGCGTAACGTCCAGCGTGCCCGAAAGCATCAAAGCATCCGTTTCGCTTGCTGCGATTTCTGCGATCTCTTCTTTGGTTATGACCTTGTCGGGGTCAAGTTTGGTGATGTGACGCCAGGTTTGCCATCTCATTTTTCAGTCACCTTCTTTGCATATTTCTGCAGATCGGCGATCTGCTTTTCCTCAATGCCGGTAACGGCTTTCAGTGTCTTTACATCCGCCTTGACCAGCAGTTCCGGGCTGTAGACGCCTGCCAAGGCAAGCGGGGTGAGGAGTTCAGGGTCAGCCTTCTTTTTTAACGGGGTGATGCCGGCATCGAAAGCGGCTTTGCTGATCTTTTCCGGACACGGCCGGCAGAGTTTTTCAGCGACCAGCTTCTGATGATTGCAGATCGTCGCGACCGACACGCCGGTCGCAAGCGACAGACCTGCCGGATGGACCGATACAAACTTTTCCGGATCATCGAATCCGGCGTTGACATACTTCTTCAGCGTGATCGCCGGAACGCCGTACTCCTTCATGCGGGTGATATTGATCAGGCTTTTTGCCTCGGCCACAAGAGATGCTGCCTCTGCCTCGCTGAGTTTTGCCTCAAGAAGATCCTGCGGATCCGCACGGGAAAGAGCTTCGACATCGGCAATACCCCTGCTGATCAGGGCGGCACTCACTTTGGAGTGGCCGCGGCCGCGTTTCGGCGTGACATTTTTCGATACGAACTTTTTCAGCTCGGTCCGTTTTTTCAGGAGAGCCAGCACTTCTTCCGCCTCCCGGATAAGCTTTTCCGCTGCGGAAGTCGTGACGCCGAGATTCTTTGCAAGGACAGCAGGTCCCCGTGAGATCAGCTCGGAGACGGTATAAATATGGGCCGCATTGAGCTTTCTGACCCCCTCCTCCGTCATTGCGGGCATAAGGAGAAATGCGTCGGTGTTCGATTTGATGTGGGAGCAGAGCGGACAGCCGATCTTCCATGCGGGAGCTCCTTTTCTGAGAAGCTGGACATGGTTCAGTCCGTGGATCTCGCACACCTCATTCATTTTCACGGCATTTCCCCAGGTCGCGGGCGGCAGTCCTGCATTGAACGTACAGTCCGGATACCCGGAACAGCCGATAAACTGGGAACTGCCGACCCGTTTGATCCTGAGAGGTTTGCCGCAGACAGGGCAGGGTCCGATCGTCTGCTCCTCGCGTGTCCTCTCCATAAGATCCCTGCCGATGGCCGCTTCGTTCTTTTCGAGATCATCAAAGATGCCGGAAAGCATCTTGCGTGACTCGGAAAGCACCTTGTCGATCGTATTTTTTCCGCCGGCGATATCGCCCATATGCTCTTCAAGCGTCTTGGTCATCGTCGGTTCCGTGATCGTTCCGGCGAACTCCTCGAGCGACTCGGTCACGGCGCGGCCGATGATCGTCGGTTTCATCGGATTTCCTTCGATGTATTTCCGGCCGGCGAGTTTGCTGATCACCTCATGGCGGGTACTTTTCGTACCAAGTCCAAGCTCCTCCATTCTTTGGATGAGCCTGCTCTGGGAGTAGCGTGCGGGAGGCTGCGTCTCCTTCTCCTCGGAGTTTTTCGAGAGAAGAGGCAGCGTCTCGCCGACGGTGAACTCGGGGAGGATGTTCTCTTCCGCTTTGCTGTAGGGATAGACGCCCCGCCATCCTGGTTCGAGGATCCTGCCTCCGGTTATCGTATACGGCTCGAAACCTGCCTGAAGATTGATCTTCAGCGTTTCCCACTCCGCATCGATACAGATCGTGGCAAAGAATCTTCGGACAATGAACTCATACAGTTTCCAGGAAACATCGTCGCCGATCTCCTCGCGGTTTGCATGCGAGGTCGGGTAGATCGGCGGGTGGTCGGTCGTCTCTTTTTTGCCGCGGGTCGGGACACTGCGCAGATGATCTTTGACGTATCCTGCTTCCTTTGCAAATGCGCCGTGCGCAAATATCTCCATATGTTCGGCGATCTTCAGACTCTTCGGGTACACGGTGTTGTCGGTTCTCGGGTATGAGATGAATCCGCGCATGTAGAGATCCTCTGCCCGGTTCATGGCATATGACGCTGAGATGCCCAGTCTGCTCGCTCCGACGATCAGCGCCGTCGTATCAAGGGGGGCCGGCGCACGGTCGATCTTATGACCGGTAATAACGTCGGTGACGTTGACCGGCGCCTTGGTTGCCTCGTATGCGGCCTTCGCCTCGGCAGGATCGGTGAATCTTCCGTGGATATGGCGGGCCTCCACCCCGATGCCGGCCTTCTCCGTTGCGAGGGAAAGCATCCAGTACTTTGTCGGAACGAACGCTTCGATCTCCCGTTCGCGGTCAACGATCATAGCAAGGGTCGGACTCTGCACTCTTCCAACAGATAGGATACTGTCAGCACCGCGGTGGGCGGTTATCGAGAGAAAACGGGTAAGCGAGGCTCCCCAGACGAGGTCGATGATCTGCCGGGATTCGCCGGCCGCCGCCAGGTTGAAATCCAGCGCCGTCGCTTCCTGGATCGATTTGACGATCTCGTCCTTCGTGATCGCTGAGAATCGCGCCCGGTCGATAGGGACTTTGGCATTTACTGCCCGGATGAGTTCATACGCCTCTTTTCCGATGAGTTCTCCTTCGGTATCATAATCGGTCGCGATGGTAACGCGGGTCGCTTTTTTGGCAAACTTCTGCATCGCGCCGACGATCTTCTTCTCAGTCGGTTTTTTTATGATGTCGGCATTGATCAGGGATCTTGGCGGATGTTCGACACTCCGCCAGTTGTTGTACCCTTCCACGAAATCGACCTCGACCACGTGACCGCGAAGACCCATGACCACCGTATCATCGAAGACGTAATGCGCCGCCGCACCGTCCCGTGTGACCTGGACCTTCGCTTTGCCTGCCAGAAATGCTGCTACCCTTTCCGCAACAATATTCTTTTCGGCGATGATGAGGTGCATGCTTACTCTCCGAGGATTTCAGCAATCATCGCATGAATTTCACGGGGATCGGATTTTCCTTTGGTTTCCTTCATGACCTGCCCGACAATAAAGTTCAAAGCGCCTTTTTTCCCGGCCTTGTGGTCGGCTGCCGGCTGGGGATTTTCTGCAAGGATCTTTTCTACGATCCCCCGGAAACTTTCTCCGGACTCGCGGGTAAGACCGAGACGTGCCACGATCCCGGCAGGTGACTCGGGAGCGCCTTCCGTTTGGAGGGAATCGAGCCAGACACGCAGAACTTCGACGCCGGCTTTGTCGGTGATCTTCTGGTCGCGGACGAGGATGATGAGCTCTTTGAACTGGTCGGCGTGGGAGGTGACCTTCGACAGAGGCATATCACGGTAATTGAGTTCGCCGATCAGGATATCGGCGACCCAGGATGCGGCGATCTGTGCTCCGACCGGAGCAACGAGTTCGTAGAACTCTGCAAGATGCAGATCTCCCGTGAGGGTCCGGGCATGGTTTACGGCGATACCGTACTGGGACATGAACCGGTCGCGGCGTGCGTCCGGCAGCTCCGGCAGAGCGATCTTTTCCACCCAGTCGGAAACCCTGATCACGGGCAGATCCGGTTCGGGGAAGTACCGATAATCATTCGCGACCTCTTTTGAACGTGCCGAGGTGGTCGTGCCTTTTCCTTCCTGGAAGTGCCGGGTCTCGCGGGAGATCGTGCCCCCTCTTCTGATCAGATTCTTCTGTCTCGTGATCTCGAAGGTCAGCGCTTTCTCCACGCCTTTGTAGGAGGAGATGTTCTTGATCTCGACGCGTTCATGTCCTTTGATCGAGATGTTCGCATCGACACGGATGCTTCCTTCCTTTTCCGGATCGAAGACATCGAGATACTCAAGCGTCGCCCGCAGTTTGTTTAACAGACGGCGTGCTTCTTTCGGCGAGGAAAGTTCCGGCTCGGTGACCATCTCGATTAAGGGGATACCTGATCTGTTGTAGTCGACGAGGGTGTAGTGCCCGCGTTCCTTGTTCCCCATATGGACCAGTCTGCCCGGGTCCTCTTCGACATGGATCCGCGTTAAGTTGACGACCTTCGGATTTCCGGCGTCGTCTTCGATCTCGATGTAGCCGCCGAGAGCGAGAGGGTTGTCTCCCATCGTGATCTGATATGCTTTGACGAGATCGGGATAGAAGTAGTTCTTTCTGCAGAATTCTCCCTCTTCAGGGATCCGACAGTTGAGCGCCTTCGCAACTTTAAGTGCGTATTCGATCGCTTTTTTGTTTAACACGGGCAGAGCGCCCGGCAGACCCAGACATACCGGACAGACATGCGTGTTGGGGGCATCGGCACGGAAATCGGCTGAACATCCGCAGAATAATTTGGATGCAGTGTCCAGCTGACAGTGGACCTCCAGACCGATGATGACGGTGAAATCCTCATCCGCCATTTAAACCGCCTCCTCAAAAGCCAGAGCGGCATTCAGAATGGTCTCCTCGCCAAACATCCGGCCCATGAGCTGGAGTCCGACAGGCATTCCGTGTGCGGTTCCGCAGGGAACGGAGATTGCAGGTATGCCGGCGATATTTACCGGGACGGTGAGGATATCTGCAAGATACATCTGCAGGGGATCTGCAGTCAGTTCGCCGATCTTTGGCGCAATGTTGGGCATCGTCGGACCGGCGAGCATGTCGCAGGTCTGAAGAGCCGCCGCGAAGTCCTTTGCGATCAGCTGTTTTGCGTGCTGGGCCTTGACATAGTATTTGCCGTAGTATCCGGCGGAAAGAGCGAAGGTCCCAAGAAGGATCCGGCGTCTCACTTCACCGCCGAAGCCTGCCTCGCGGACTTTGGTGTAGGCATCGTGCCAGGGGAGGTTCATCTCGGGCTCCGGACCGAACCTGACCCCGTCGAACCTGCCGAGGTTCGAACTCGCTTCGCAGGTGCAGGTAACATAGTAAGCCGGAAGTGCATACTTCATCGAAGGAAGCGACACATCCACGATTTTCGCGCCAAGCTCCTCGAGCTTTCCGATCGCTTTACGGACCTGCGCCGCAACGCCTGTGTCGACGCCTTCGCCGAAGTACTCTTTTGGAATGCCGATCGTTTTTCCGCTGATCTCGGGAACGACGTTTCCGTCGCAGGGTTTGTTGACCGACGTCGAGTCCTTCGGATCATGGCCGGCGATCACGGAGAAGAGTTTTGCCGCATCCCGGACATTGGCCGCCATCGGGCCGATCTGTTCGAATGAGTTGGCATAGGCGATCAGACCGAATCTGCTCACTCTGCCGTAGGAAGGTTTCAGACCGACGATCCCGCACCATGCGGCCGGACAGCGGACCGAACCGCCGGTGTCGCTTCCCAGAGCCATGGAAACAAGACCTCCGGCGATCGCGGCGGCCGAACCTCCGGAACTCCCTCCCGGGGCCCGGGTCACATCACGCGGGTTCAATGTCGGACCAAAGGCGCTGTTTTCGGTAGTTGAACCCATACCGAACTCATCCATATTGGTTTTTCCGGCAATCACCGCACCCTGGGCTTTGAGGAGGGTGACAACATGCGCATCATAGGGCGGAATGTATCCTTTGAGTATTTTTGATGCGCAGGTCGTTTCGATGTCTTTGGTGGAGATATTGTCTTTTATTGAAACACGGACCCCGGCCAGCTTTCCTGCTCCGCTTCCGGCGATCTCGTCCATATTGAGATATGCATTATAGATATCGTTCATCTCAGATCACCTTTGGCGCGCGAACATACCCGTCTTCAGGATTGTGGGAGTTTCGTAATGCATCATCCTGGGAGATCGACGGGGTGACTTCATCCTCGCGAAAGACGTTCACAAGAGGACGCATCAGCGGCTCTGATGCTTCAAATGTGTCGAGAATGTCAAAATATTCGAGGATCGCGTTGAACTGTTCGGTGAATTTCCCGAGTTCCGGGGAGGAAATACCGATGTCTGCCAGTTCGGCAATATGGAGTACGTCGTTTTCTTTTACCATAGGTGAATGTCCTTTTGAGAATTGGTATATTTTTGGTGAGTGCTTAAGGGATTATAAGGGTTGCCACTCAGGCATAGGAAATCAGGGTGATACCCGGGGTTACGCAGCATCACGACCCGGCAAAAATCCAAAAGCGCGTGAGTTGATAGTATTGTGCGGTTTTGCCGGCACAGAAAAAAACAGGTCTGCAGACACAGAATATAGCGGCCGCAAATAATTGGCCGCCATCAGTAATGATTTTCATAACAGGCGGTGCGGAAACATGAAAACAGGGTCTGAAAAAACCCGGGAGAAAAAAATATTGGGGGTTGGATTATATGGTTCTGAAGAACACTGTGGTGTTCATTCCCTTTGCGCCGAAGAACTTCTTGCAGAATGCTGAGGCGACCGAGGGTGCGTATTCTTTGCAGCTGAAGATATCGATATAGGCTGCATTGGTGTCGTTGGCGAAGTGAGCTGAGAGGAGGGAGGTCTCGATGAGCTGGGTCATCGAATACCCGGCGACTCTGTCATTTGGACCGAAGTGGATGATCTGCGGTTCGCCGAAGCGTTTCATGTCGATCAGGTCGGCAAGTTCCAGTACGAACTGGTGGATCTTCTCTGCGTCACGGATCGTTGCCGGGTCACACTCTTTCAGGTCGATAGAGGTGCAAAGACCCCAGCAGTCTTCTTTCTTAAACTCTGCAATGACCTCTGCGTCGGTCAGGTGGTTTGCTGTCATCTGTTTCATAGATAAAGTCCTTCCATCGTGGCGTGTCTGCCTCCCTTTCGGGCTGCATCCCGCCTCAGACAGACTTCTGCCTGGGGCTTCATCTATGAGGTTTAGCACCGTTTCTTCCTCGTTTGGAACACGGCTTATTTACTCCCTACAGCACACGTTGGATAATAATATGTCAGCAGTACAGCATTTAAATCTTTCTCTGAAAAATCTCTGTGCAAAATCGTCTGATTCGTCATCTGCTGACGTATTTTCCTCATTTTCACCATCTGCGGCCTATTTCATCATAAAATCAAAATCAGGCCAATTATAGACCATAGAATCAAAATCGGCATGATTAAACGCGAATAAAAAAAACACGCCGTTTCAGGCGATGCGCCCTCTAAATCAGGGGGAAAAACCGATGGCCGAAGGTCTGGAACAGAAGGTTTTGCCATATGCAAGATCAGGATAAAAAGGTGAGGGGTTTTCGTGAAACCCGCAGGCATCAGGTGATCTTATTCAGCATCTGGAGAACAGTCCGGTGAACGCATGGGGCTTTTTCCTCCGTGACCGTATTACGCAGATTTTCCAGGATCAGAAGAAGCGGTCCTTTGACAGCAGGTTCATACTCGTTCAGATGGGAGAAGACCGAAAGCAGACCGGTCGTCATGTACTCGTTGAGGGGCGCAAGACGCAGGAGGGCACTTTCCAGAAACGCCCGGCCTTCCGCCGTTTCCAGCGAGATCTTTCTGTTCTGCGCAAAACGGAGATATAGTGAACGCGCAAGTCCGGTCTGTTCCGGATCGAAGGCGTCTGACGACTCGATTATTTTCAGATAGCTGACCGTATCAGGTGAGCTGGTTGCGGAAACTGCCGAGATGAAGTTTTCAAATGCGATCGGATTATTCTTTGAACGCTCAAGTTCGGCATTCAGCATATCCATCCGGTCCAAAGCGCTGCCTGAAAGATACAGGGACAACGCGGTCATCCGGTCAGTTGAACAGACAGCGTTTTCATAGCTCTCTTTGAGCATCGCATGGATGTCGGGAGTATCCAGCGTTGCAAGCAGTGAGAGGATCAGGTTTTTCACACTCCTGGTCTTGAAAATCCTGGCAAGTTTCACCAAAGAGACGGCCGTTTCCGGAGGGGTCGAGTATGCGAAAAGAAGTGCCTGGAGTCTTTCTTTGCCGGATCTCGCAACTGCCGACATGAACCTCCGCTTTGCCTGATAGAGTTTTGTGTGTGAGCTGGCAAACTCGGGATCGCTCACCGATTCAAACAGCGTCAAAGGCAGCGCTCCTACGCGTTCCATCTCTGCAGAATCGGAGAGGGCACGGATATACTCATCAACGAGACGGGGTGAGACCTCTCTGTTCTCATCACGGCAGAGCCTGACCATCTCCCGCTCGAAAAGCGTGCAGTGGGTCAAAAATGAGATCACGACATCCGTATCATACTTAAGCTGCATATAGAGTTCGTCATCGGATGCGGCGGTCTCCATCTTCAGATAGGCGGCATGATCCAGATTCCAGACGGCAAATGAAAATGCTCCCGTGCACGGGACCTGGAAGGTCAGCCGCTCGGAATCGATTTTTTTCATGAACTCGGCAACGACCTCGCCTTTGTCATTGATGAGCCGGCCGGTGAACGGAAAGATCCAGGGGTTGCTGCCTGCCGGGATCTTCTGCGAGACAAAGATCTCGGCCGCATCGTTTTCCGGATCATAGCGGGCAGAAGCCGAAACCACCGGGTAGCCGGTCTGTTTGAGCCACCGGTCCGCCATGAAGGAGAAGTCGGTCCTGCCGACATCCTCCATGGCATGCAGCCAGTCGCGTGGAGATGCGTTTTTCCCGGCAAACCGTTTGTGATACAGATCAAGAGCCCAGGCGAACGCTCTTTTTCCAAGCATCGTCTCGATCATCCGGGTAAATTCAGGGGCCTTTACATAGGTCACGGAACTGATGAGATCGTTTGGATCATTGAAACCCGAGGGTTCTATGGGCAAGGCGACCAGACCTGTATCCAGAGAGAAGGTCCCGGTCCCGGGAGTGTACATCTGCAGGATATTTTGGAGTCTGACATACTCTTTTCCAAAAAGGAAGGCGAGATACTCGTCCTCCATCATCACAGTGACCGCTTCGTTGAGCCAGATGGAGAACGGCGTGTCCCCGGTGACGCTCGAACCGTTCAGATTGTGATAGAATTCATGCTGTTTGACCCCTATCAGATACTCAAATGAACTGTCCGTGATCTCCGGGTCCGGCATGATCCGGCTGGCGATGATCGTGGTATTCCCGGTGTTTTCCATGCCGCCGAAGTCGGAGTTCTGCATCGCGATCTCACGATAGACCTCATACGGATACTGATACCCGCAGATCAGATTTTTCATAAGGGAGGTGATCTGCCGGCGGACAGGCTCGATCGCCTCTTCCAGTTCGTCCGGCTCTGCCCCGCGGGAAAGGGCGTCACGGACTTTACAGAGCCGGTATATCTCGTTTCGCAGATCGATCGATTCATACCGCTCCGGCCCGGTGTAGAGATAGGTCCAGAGAATGCAGTCTGCCATGATATCCAGCGCTGTTTTGGCAGAGACGGGATCCGAGCCTTTGGGTCCGAGAAGTTCTAGTCTGACGGTTTTTCCGTCAGGATAGAGGAAGTCACGCGAGAAGGTATCCCAAGTTCCAACACCGAGGAAGAAGAGGTACGGGGGCATCGGTTCGTTGTTCTGATAGGTGATGGTGTCCCGGCGTTCATCATACCTCATCCGTTCGCGGATGACGTTTCCGTTCGAGATAAGGTTGGTGTATCGTGAATCCGCAATGATGGTGGTGGTCCATGTGCATTTGGCCCGCATATCATCGATACAGGGGACGATCCGCTGAAAACCCCACTGCTGGCACTGGGTGATCATGGTCCGGGGGAGACCCGGAGGGGTGACATCGAAGTAGATGCCTTCGAGGATGTGGGAGGTCGGGCGGCAGGTGGTATAGGTCACGATCTTGAATTCGGCTCCTTTGGATAAGGGGCGCTGGAGGGTTATGGTGATGAGATCGTTTTCATAGGTATAGTTTATCGGACGCGTGTTCTGCCTGATGCTTTGAATCTCAAGATTTTTGGCATTGAGAATGAGTTCGCTGAGTTTTTCAGTGCGAACGGTAAAGGTCGTTTCGGCGGAGACACTGACACGTTCTTCGGTTATATCGAATGCGGCGGTGATGTGATCGACACGAACGGGGGGTTCGGGAAATTCTGCCGGATGATATCTGTAGGTATCTGACATATTCTGCTGTTATTTCAGTTGGGCGTGATATCAGATAAAATCCAACGCCAAAACGACTCCGGGTCGTTCCCTGTCATTTTCTGTTATCTGTCCGCACGACATCCGCGAAAATGTACCCCTGCATATAATGTCCGGATGGTCAGCAGTTTGGCCGGCAGAAGATATAAAATACTATCCGGGGTGAATATCTCAAACGAACTCACGAAGTGATTCTATGGACCTGAAAAAACCGATATTTCTGATCATGCTGCTTGTATCACTCGTACTCGCAGCCGGATGTATAACATCCGTACCCGGATCGCCCGCGGGCAATCCCGAGATGACCTTCGTCTCTTCCTTCGAAGGCGGCGACCGGTATATGGCCGGAACCTATCCCGTCATCCTGCTTGAAGGATCCTATCGTGAGATGGGCCGGCAGTATGGCGGGCTTATGAAACCCGAACTTCTCGCCGAGTATGCAATGCTCACCGGCGCCCTCAAAGACCGCGGATACACGATCGATTATCTCCAAAGCTATGCGGCATCCGGCACGCAGAATCAGCCCGAGCGGATGAAGGAGATCGCCCGCGGTATGGCCGAGACGACCGGACTCACCGAAGAGGATATCTCTCTGCTCTACTACGGACCGGCCCTCTATCTTTCCATGCCGGCCGGCTGTTCCTATCTCACTGTCTGGGGTGAATACACAACAGACGGCTCGGTCATCGTTTCGCGAAACTGGGATCTGCCCGATTTCGTGGAGCCGTTCAATCGGTATTATGTGCTGGCCGTGTACCGGCCGACGGACGGCAGCAACGGGGTCGCGACCATCGGTCCAGCGGGTTCCAGGCCCGAGACCCTGATGAACAGCGCCGGGCTTTTTATCGCGGATGACAACTCGGGTCTCGTTCCCGTGGGACAGGATGACCGCCCTGATATGATCTCGGAGTTTTTCCGCCTGATGCTCGATTACTCGGATCTTGCCGGTCTGAAGACGGCTGTTTTGACGACCCGTCCGGATGTTGCCTGGATCGTGGATATTGCCGGACCAAATGGAGCATATGTCTTAGAGGCCGGTCTTACCGAGACGAAGGTGCGGACAGGCGAGGGGGTCGTCGCGGCGGCGAACCACTTTGCTGATCCGAGCTGGAACCTGACGACCCCGCCGGAAGAACACTCGCTGACCAGATATACGAATCTGCTGAGCCAGGCGGAAGCTGCGAAGGGGACGATCGATGCCGAAAAGATGATGCGGATCCGCGATGTGCTCTTGGAAGACGGCGGGGCGACCTTCCGTCACTCGATCCTTGAAGGATATCTCTACTCATCGAACCATCAGGCGGTGTTCGTTCCGGCGAACCAGACCCTGTGGATGAAGGTGATCGATCTGGACTGGCAGAAGGTGGAGCTTGCTCCGCTGTTTGCGATGTGAGAGAGATCGCTGATCTCTCATTCTTTTTTTTGAATCGGACGTGTGCGGTGTGATCTCAACCGAAAAAAGCTGACGTGCGTGTAAGATGTATTTTGATTTCGTGTAAGGCATTCGTTTTGACACAAGAGAAAAAACCAACCGCGCCGATTCGCGGTTGGCTTTATCTCATGTTTCCACACCCAATAAACGCCTTTCCGAATTGGATCTACACCACCACCACTCCTATTGGGATTAGAAAAAATATCCGTCCAACCGAAAGTTCCATTTTAGTTTGGACGGGATTTATTCTCCCCCATCTTCTCCCCCACCAATCCCCTCGCCCGCTCCTCATCCATCGTAAACGGCACGACCTCATTCATATCAGCCAAATATAAACACACACCCGGATCCGTCCCGAACAGACGTTTCGCCCACAGGAAATACACCGGCCGTCTACATACTGGACAGACCGGTCGATCACCTCGTTCAGCAGGACCCCTTCAAACGAAAACGCGACCGTCTGATCAGCAAGACGTTGCACCGCGTTCTGAAGTTATGGGCGACGCATACTTTGCCGCTCCCAGGTCCTGGGTCTCGGACAGGCATCCCTAGTAGGGAGACCTGGAAAAACATCTGGCATTTCATTGGGTATTTTGACAGATATTGAATTTATCTCTATTTTTTGCGGCAGAGTGGGTGTATAATTAATTCACGCTATGAAGGAACGGGCTCCCCGTAGCTCTCCGATCGAGATAAAAACCCTAACTTGCCTTGCATAACATCTTATGCGGGTTTCCTCTTTTCTCATCTCTTTTATATGTCTCTGTTACCTATATTCTGCTAATGATGCCGAGTGATCCGCCGATCCCTACAAGAGGGTATTCATCAGAGGACCGGATACTCCGGGGTGCAGGATATGACTGATGAAAAGAATGTGATTAAGATTTTTCAGGATAGGAAGATACGTTCAGTTTGGAATCCGGAGGAAGAACAGTGGTATTTTTCGATCGTGGACATTATTGCGGTATTAACGGAAAGTGCGAATCCGAATAATTACTGGAAGGTCCTCAAATCCAGACTTATTAAGGAAGGTAATCAGTCGGTTACAACCTGTAACCAACTGAAAATGGCGTCCCCGAAGGACGGGAAATACTACAAGACAGATGTTTTGAATACCAAGCAGCTTTTCCGTCTTGTCCAGTCAATTCCTTCGCCAAAGGCGGAGCCTTTCAAGGTGTGGCTTGCCGAGGTTGGATATGACAGGGTTTTGGAGATCGAGGATCCGGAACGCGCCCAGGAACGGATGAAGGATCTGTATGAACAGAAGGGGTATTCGAAAGACTGGATCGATAAACGCCTCCGGGGAATTGCGATCCGTCAGAATCTTACCGATGAGTGGAAGGAAAGGGGGATCTCTTCAGAGAAGGATTTTGCTATCCTGACTGCTGAAATCTCCAATGCTGCGTTTGGCATGACTCCTTCTGAGTATAAGGAGTTTAAAGGTCTTGCCAGAAAGAACGAAAATCTCCGTGACCATATGACTGATCTGGAACTGATTTTTACGATGCTTGGCGAGCGGGTGACGACGGAGATCTCGGAGACGGAAAAACCGTCCGGTCTCCCTGAGAATAAAAAAGTAGCCAAACGCGGGGGAAATGTTGCCGGCGTTGCCCGAAGAGAGACGGAGAAGGAACTTGGTCACCCTGTTTCTTCGCCGGAAAATTATCTGAATGAAAAACCAAAGAAGCGGCTGAAGGATATGGATGAGTGATGTGAGGTCCAGAGACTGGTTAGTTGGTGGAAACTGCTGAATGCTCGATCAATCTGATCTTTCTTTTTTGAATAGGAGTTACGCGGTGTGATCTCAACCGAAAAAACTGACGTACTTATGAGATGCACTTCGATTTCGTGTGCGGCATTAGTGCAGACTCAAGAAAAAAACCAACCGCGAACTGCAAAGCAAAGCTTTGCGGTTCGCGCCGATTCAAGCGTGCGAAGCGAGTCGGAGAGTAAATCTCTGATTTGCGGTTCGCGGTTGGTTTTATCTCATGTTTCCACACCCAGCCATACCCTTCCCGGATTGAATTGAGAATAACATCGCGTAAGTCCTATTGAAAAACACCTGTATGAGTAAAGTGCGAAACGTGTGTTTGTCCAATTACTAATTTGACAGATATTAGTAATAGATTAGTAATTGGGAGTTCCTCACTCCACTCCTCTTTCCCCCATCTTCTCCGCCACCAGCCCCTTTGCCCGCTCCTCATCCATCGTAAACGGCACGACCTCATTCTGGTCAGCGAAATATAAACACACGCCCGGATCCGTCCCGAACAGACGTTTCGCCCACAGGAAATACACCGCGAGCTGGCTCTCGTATCTCTCCAGCTCCCTCGCCGAAGGCTTACCTGTCTTGTAATCGATGATCATCCAGCTCCCGTCCGCATACTGAACGAGCCGGTCGATCACGCCGTTCAGCGGCGCTCCCTCGAAGGAATACGCGACCTCCTGCTCGCAGATGCTTTTAACCGCATTCTGCATAACGGGCGACGCAAGAAACGCCGCATACTTCGCCGCAAACTCTTCCGCCGCCGCGGGGTGAAGTCCGTAGCGTTTCACCACTGCCTCGGCCGGCTTTCCCTCAAACACCTCGTGAAGAGCCGTTCCCCGCAGCATCGCGGCCTCTTCCACAGCTGACGGGGCACGGTTTTTCACGGCCGCGGTCAGGCTTTGGAGAGCCCCCTCCTCTTTTGCCGGCAGAGGAGTATCCGTCCAGCCGTCAGGGACCTTAGGCCGGATCCGGGAAAGTTCACCCGGCTCCGTGATCACCTCGGTGATCAGCTCCGGAAGATACGGATATCCGCCTATTCCCGCGTCATACATCGAAAGAAACGAGTTCGCCCCCGGTCCTTCTTTTCCATTCGTTCCCGAGATCACCAGATGATCGCGTGCCCGTGTCATCGCAACGTAAAACAGCCGTTTCCGCTCCGCAAGCAGCTTTTCCCTCTCTTTTGGAGCAAGACACACCTTCACAAACGTTTCCCCGGTTTTCTCTCCCGCAAGCTTCAGCGAGATTCCGGCACCCAGCTTCGCATCGAACATAAGCTCCGGGACCCTCAGCTTATTCTCATTCCCGGCAAAACAGAGAGCAAGAACCGGATACTCCAGCCCTTTTGCGGAATGCACCGTCAGGATCTTCACGCGGTCGTCCTCCCCGCCTGCGATCGTTCCCTCCCGCTCATCGAACTCCTCCTCCATGCAGGTGTCCAGGATCCCGAGATACTCATACACCGAAAACGGCCGGTTCATCGAACGCGAACGGGCGATTCCGATCAGCTTCTCCAGATTGGCGGCCGCTTCCCGCCCGAACGGGAGCCCTCCGTAGACCGCCGCGATCCCCGACTCCGCGATCAGCCGGGAAAGGAAGGGAACCAACGGTTCGCCCCCGATCTCCGCATGCCAGCGGGCGAGATCTCCGACCGCTTTCCCGATCTTCGAGTCGGGATGTTCGGCCGCATATTTCCGCAGCCGCCAAATCAGCGCCCCCCCGCTGTTTGATGCGGCCCGGCATAGTTCCGCGTCCGAGATCCCGAAGTAGGGAGATCTCAGCACGCCGTAGAGCGAAATGTCCTCCTCGGGATACACGATCGCCTTTAAGAGATTCGTGAAGTCGAACACCTCCTGTTTTTCGTAGAAACTGCGCCCCTTCTCTTCGGTATACGGGACCCCGTAGAGTTCCAGAGCATACCGGAGTTTGTCCATATGGGTCCGTGCCTCGATGAGGATCGCGACGTCTCCGAACCGTGCGGGCCGCGAGGTGCCGTCCTTCTCATAAACGGCGAGTCTCTCCTTCGATATGGAATCAGAGATCCAGGATGCGAGGAGTTTCGCCTCGTTGATCATCATCTCCGCCTTGTTCCCTTCACCCTGCGGCCTGAGAATAGTCACCGACCCGTTCTGGCCTTCTCTGTGGGCCGTCAGCTCGCCGTATCCTGCATCCCAGATCTCCGTCGGGTCTCTGAAAATGGTTTTGAACACATGATTCACCAGACCGATTATCTCGGGAACGGTTCGAAAACTCGTGTCGAGTTCCACCGGTTTTTTCGCGAAAACCTTCTGGAAGGCGTTGAATCCCGAGACGTCCGCTCCTCTGAAAAGATAGATCGACTGCTTCGCGTCCCCGACGATGAACAGCCGGTTGTTCTCCTTCGGGTCGCCGCAGAGGATCTTGATGATCTCTGTTTGTGCCGGGTCGTTATCCTGGACCTCGTCGATGAGGATGTATCGGTATCTCGCGTTCAGCGTTCTCTGGATCTCCCCGTTTTTGATGAGGTCCAGCGTTTTTCTGATTAGGTCATCGAAGTCGAGCACCCCTATGCGCTCCTTTTCCGATTCGATCTGTTGGCGGATCGCCCGGGTGATCTTCCCAAGGGAGGTCAGGACCTCAAGGATGATTTTTGTACTCGGGTCACCGGCTGCCGGCAGTGTCGGAAGCGACGCGAGTATCTTCTGTACGGCAAAGAAATGCTCGAGAAGGTCTGCCGAAAGCGGCTTTTCCTCCTTTGGGGTGACGGATCTCGTCAGCTCTGCGAAACATTTGTCCAGATCGCGCTGTTCAGCCTTTCTTAACGCGGCTGCACGCTCCCCGAGTTTGTACATGTTCGTGCTCTTCGGATAGCCTGCCGCTTCTATCTCGAAAATAAGTGCGGAAATTTTTGGATCGGTGCAGATCCAATCCCGCAGAGACCAGAGGATCTCCTGCTTTGTTCCGGTCTTCAGAATCTCTGCAAACGTCTCGAATCCTTCGTTTTCGGCAAATATCTTGTCCTCAACGTTCTCGATATAAGCGTCCTGCCAGACGGACAGAACACCGGCAGGGTCATTTTCCAGTCCGGCAAACCACTCTTTTGCTTCGTCCCATTTTGGCAGCAGGATCCTGATGTATTTGGCGATGGTTGATTCATGGAGATGGGTGAACAGCAGCACGGTGTCATTGAAAAGGTCCCGCGGGGGATGTTCCAGCATCTCATGGATCGTACCGGTCACGAGTTCGTGCCGGTCGAGTTCGTCCATCACGGAAAATCCCGCGTCGAGTCCTGCCTCGTAGGCGAACTCTTTGAGGAGAGAGAGGCAGAACCCGTGGAATGTGCTGATATTGCATCGGGAAAAACTCTCCCATGCATCCTGAAGGGAAGGGTCGTCACGGAGAACCGTGCCGATTTTCGTCCGCATCTCGGCGGCCGCCTTGTCGGTGAAGGTCAGAGCGAGAATATCTCCCGCCCCGGTTTTCTCGGTTTCCCGCCGGTATCTGAGCGAGGCAAGATATCTCTGGATCAAAAGATACGTCTTCCCGGTCCCGGCGCCTGCGGTCACGCAGATACTTTCTTCCATCACGAGTGCCAGTTTCTGGGCTTCGGTCAGATCCGGAGTCATGCTTCCCCCTCCCTGAACGCAGCGAACCTGCAGATCCGTTTGTACGGGCAGTATTTATCAGGGCATTCGTTTGCAGAGATCGGGGCGCACTGCCCGGTCTTCATCAGTTCGCGAATGTCCAGGCAGGTTTTGAATGCCAGATCCCGGATCTCCTCCACGCTTTCCTGTTTTTTCCCAGAAAAATACGGGTTATTATCAGCTGCATCATCGTCTGAGATGGAGAGATATGTTCCCGGTTTTGCCGGGAAGCCGGTTTCCTGAGAGACGGCTTCTGTGTAGAGCGGGATCTGAAGGGCTTTTCCCTCGATCAGTTCCTTATGGGTCTTCGACTTCCCGGTTTTGTAGTCGACGACCATGAACTCCCGGGTCCGTTCGTTGAACATCACCCGGTCCACGCGGCCCGAGACGGTGAACTGTTCGTCGATGATATTGGCAGCAACGGTTCGTTCGAGCCACTCTTCCGGGGTCCGGTATCCTTCAGTATAGAATCCGATCTCGAGTCCGATGATCTTTTCAATGCTGCTTTCCAGCTCTCCTTCCCCAAGATAGCCGTTTAGCATCGCCTGCCAGGAGGGGGTTTTGATGTTTCGTTCATTGAACTCGGTTTTGACGATCTCTTTGAGGACGGATACGGCACTTTCCCGGTTTTCTTCGGTTAATGGCTGTTTGAATTCCCGGAAAAACCGCTCCATCGCTTTGTGCATGACGGTACCTACAATGATCCTCTCCGCACTGAAGTCCGCGGGGCTTTCGAGACGGAGGTGGTCGGTGAGATACCATTTGAACGGGCATTCCCGGTAGCGTTCGAGGACGGTCGGGGCGAACTCGGTCTTTTCCGTGTAGGCCGCGGCGAATGCTTCGGCGATTTTGTCGCCGGAAAATTCCGCATCGTAGATGCCCGGCGGTCCTGTCCGCTCCACCGTCTCGATCCCGATGATCTCCGCCGCGGCCTCCAGCGAGGGGATACCGAAAAGGCCGGCGCATTCGTTTTCCCTGCCGGCGGCGAGCAGTTCCCCGGCCCTCGTCTGGTTTGCGGTCATCGAATGGGCCGGAAATCCCGGGCTTTTCTCTTCCGGTTCGGCGAGACGGGTGAGGTAGGGGGACGGGGTCAGGCTTTTTTCTCCGTCGTGACCGGCGCAGGAAAGGATGAGCTGTTTTTCGGCGGCAAGGATGGCGGCGTGGAAGTAGTATCTGCTCGCATCCAGGAGATTCTGGACTCTGTCCGGCTGGATGCGGGCGGTCTCCTGAGCGTTCAGGAGAGGGATGGAGGCCTCGATCCTCGGGATCCGGTCGGCGGAGAGGCCGGTAATAAAGACGCAGGGTATCTTCGTGCCGGCGACTGAGCGCAGATCGCCTGCGAAGAAGGCGTCCCCTGATTCGGGATAGCGTATCCTGGTGGTTTTTTCACAGAACCGGCAGAGCATGGCGTAGAATTCGCGGGCGGTGTACGGGGTCTCCGAAAGCGAGGTGAGGGCGAGTTTGTCGAGCAGGCGTAAAAAGGCGTGACGGGCCGCTTCGTCCTGCGGCTTCATCGGAATGTCGTTCCATCCAAGTGCGGCAAGGTCGGCTTTCAAGGCCCGGCAGTGTCCGGCAAGACTGCCGGCGTGTTTGAGGTTTGCGTCGAGCCGGTCAATGAGCCGGTCGAGGCTTGCCTGGAATGCGGCGTCCTGTTCGCTGATCTCTTTTTTCCGGGCAGAGGCGAGCCGTTCGGCGACGGTCCGCCAGGCGGCCCTGCCTTTTTCGGTTTTGGTGATGATGCCGGCTTTTTCGAGTCTGCCGGCGGTGAGCCAGTCCTTTTTCAGGGCGAAGTAGGGGCTTTCGATGATGATCTTGAGGTCGTCGATTTTACAGTCAAAGGCGAATGCGGCGAGCCAGGCGAGGGCAGAGCGGACAGGCGGGAGGTTTTCGATCGGGATGTCTTCGCCGGCGGTGAACCGGAGGGGGTGCCGTGTTCCCTCCCGGAGAACGCTGAAGTCGGGGACGAGTTCGTCGAGGAGGGGGAGGGCGGACGGGAGGGAGGGCGTAAGGAGAGCGATGTCTTTTGGCCGGACGCCTGATTCGATGAGTGCGGCGATGGATTCGAGAGCGGAGCGGAGTTCGGTCCGGGTGTCGGTGTAGTGAAAGACACCTCTGCATGTTTCCGGGAGGAGGGTGAGGTTTTCGGCTGCCGGCGGCCGGGTTATGATGACGCCTTTGAGGGCAAGGAGGAGATCGACGGCGAGGAGGGTTGGTTTGTACAATGCATAGCAGAGGACGGTGCCGATTTCCATTTCGCCGGCGACGCGTGCGGCCCGTTCGATGGCGAGGATGGAGTCGCAGCAGTTTTCTTCTTCACAGAATTGTTCATATTGCCGGAATATTTCCCGGAAGTCGTTGAATTTGTCTTCTCCGGCTGGGAGGGCGAGTTTGTTGGTTTTGAGGGTGATGAAGAGGTTGACGAGGTTTTCGGTCTGGGTGTCGGTGATGCGTTTTTTTCCGAGCACGTCTGCGCCGATGCGGGCGAAGAGGAGGTGCTGTTCTTCGGGGTCGATGATCCGCGTGGCTGGGGAGAGGGTTGCAAGGATGCTTTTTGCAAGGCCTTTGACGGTTGTTATGTGGTTTTGGAGGATGGCGCCTCCTTCGCGGAGTTTTTGTACGGCGGTGTTTGCAAGAGAGGTGTTTTCGAAGAGGATCCATGTTCCGAGGGGATCGGTTTTCGCGAGGGTTGTGTATTCGGCGAGGATGGCGGAGAAGGTGTCCATATGTGATTCCATTGGGTGTGGAAAATATTTAAGATGCGGGGTGAGCCGTCAAGCGAGGGTCGTAGACCCGAGTCGGAGAGCAAATCTCTGATTTGCGAACAAGTGAGCGAAGCGGGTCGGAGAGCAAATCTCTGATTTGCGAACAAGTGAGCGAAGCGAAGCGGAGAGCAAATCTCTGATTTGCGAACAAGTGAGCGAAGCGAAGCGGAGAGCAAATCTCTGATTTGCGAACAAGTGAGCGAAGCGAAGCGGAGAGCA
>NZ_SIJA01000044.1:0-597 GCF_012062385.1 Methanocorpusculum sp. GPch4
GCTCCGGCGAGGGTGAACGCAGTTCTGACCTTCGTTTCCCGCGGGGTCCCTGCGGCGCCGACGACAAACACCATCGCATACCGCTTATTTCTTTTCGTTTCATTGATTAGATAGGTCATATGGCTCAGATCTCCAAGTGCGGTGGTGACATAGGTGATATGCGTCTGTTTTGCCATTTCAGCAGAGACCTTGCCCATCTCCGATTCGAAATCAGTAGGCTCACGGCCGGCATACTCCCGCATGATCTCACGGATCCGGAGTTCAGTTTTCGTCTTATCCCTCAACGTAACCGACGTCTCCCTGACAAGGGAAGACGGGTGACGCAGGCGGAAGAGATGTTCGCCCGTGCTGATGTTTTCCGTCTCTCTGAGTTTTTCCAGGATCATACTGCTCTTCCCGGAGCTGATGATCTCAGGATCGGCTCCTCCTTTGATGAAGATCACCGGAAACTCTTCACCGATGTAGAGGCTTTCAAGAGCACCGACAGCGGTTTCCGCAAAATGCAGGCGCAGCTCCTCAGAAACACCGCCCTGGGGCAGATCGAGGATCAGAGCCGGCAGACCCCCGGATGCATCCATCTTCAGCCTGACGTAGAGC
>NZ_SIJA01000045.1:0-1104 GCF_012062385.1 Methanocorpusculum sp. GPch4
ATATCCAGCAGCGCCAGCGAGGGCTTTTGCTCCTGCATGGCGGCAAAAAACGAGGCGGCGTCGGCAAAACCGCGCGCTTCCAGACCCGTCTGGCTGAGCGTGTAAACAACCAGTTCGCGGATGTTCGCGTCGTCCTCAACGTAATAGATCATACTCAGGCTCCTTTATGCGTGTTGTTTATCGCGTTACAGCTCGGCGCCCTTGTGCACGCCGGTAATCGAAAACTCCGCCCATTCGGCAATGTTCTGCGCGTGGTCGCCGATGCGCTCAAAGTACTTTGCGATCATGAGCAGGTCAATGGCCTGCTCGCCGTTGGTCACGTCGCGCTGAATCAGCTCGATCAGCTCGCCCTTGATCACGTCGAAGAGGTCGTCTATGATGTCGTCCATTTCAATGACGTTCCGCGCGAGCGCCAAATCCTTGTTGATGAACGCGTCTATGCTGCCGCTCACCATGCGGATGGAAGCTTCCGCCATCTGCGGCAGATGCTCGAGCGCTTTGATATACGGCTTGCCCGCGAGGTAGATCACGATGCCGGAAATATCCGCCGCCTGGTCGCCGATGCGCTCCATATCCGTAATCATCTTCAGCGCGGCGGAGATCAGCCTTAAATCCCTTGCAACGGGCTGCTGCTGCAGCAGCAGTTTGAGGCAGAGCGTTTCAATTTCGCGCTCCTTCTGGTCAACCTCGCGGTCGAAGGCAATCGCCGTATTGGCGGCGTCCACATCCTGCTTGATGAGCGCTTCGCTGGCGCTCTGGATGGCGTGCTCAATCAGCGCGCCCATTTCGAGCAGTTCCTGATTCAGCAGGCGCAGCTGTTCTTCAAATGTAATACGCATTAAGAAATCCTCCCGTTGTGATTCAATCTTGTCATAGGGGGAAAGAATACTATTTTCGAGGAACGCATCAACCGAACCTCCCGGTGATGTAATCCTCCGTCCGTTTATCCCGCGGGATGCTGAAGATCTGCTCCGTGGCGCCGTATTCGATGATTTCTCCGAGCAGGAAGAAGGCGGTGTTGTCCGAAATGCGCGCGGCCTGCTGCATGTTGTGCGTTACGATGATTATAGTATATTTTTCTTTCAGCGTCACGCAGAGGTCTTC
>NZ_SIJA01000046.1:0-17451 GCF_012062385.1 Methanocorpusculum sp. GPch4
GGTCCATCCTGTCCGGGGTGGGTGGTGGGATTCACTCCGAGGGGTTCTCCGTCTGGGGCGTGGGTTGGCGGTCCGTGCGGGCGGCGCGCAGCGCCTTTCCCGGGTTGGTCAGGAACCGGCCGATTTCGACCAGGACGTACATCCCGTTGGAGAGGCCCAGGATCAGCACCAGCAGGGCCACGGCATGCATCGCCAGACAGGGAAGGGCGAAGCTGGGAAGCTGGAAGAGCCGGCGCATGCCCAACTCCAGGCCTACGGCCATGAGGGTATCCAGGGCGTAGGCTGCGAAGGCGACCAGATACACCAGGCGGGCCAGAAGCCTGGGCACGAAGCCCAGGAAGCTGAAGAAGCGGTGCAGGCGCGAGCCGGCCCAGACGACCAGGCCGGCCAGCGAGAAGGCTGCCGCCACGCCCAGGTTGACCTGGAAGCCCCGCGCTTCCCACCCCGTCCCCAGAAGACCGCCCACGCGGTCGGCCGTGCGGGCCAGGTTGTCCACGATCCAGGCGCTGGCCAGGCCATAGGTGGGCGGCTCCCCGGTTCCCAGGTGCAGGCTGAAGGCGTAGGCTGCGGCCAGGGCACCGATCAACACCAGGAGCAGGCCCCCGGTGCGGAATCGCCGTTCAGTCCGCTCTGGCAGGGTCTCCATCGGGTGCCTCCCTCAGACGTGGTCCTGAGCCGCTCTTTCGCGCCAGGTCCGGGCGGTTCCTCGGCGCAAGGGTCTCAGTACAGGAAAGGGCTCCCGGTCGAACCGGGAGCCGTGTGGCAGGATGGCCCTTGGGGAGCGCGGAGGCCACTATCTCCTGGGATCCGCCTGCAATCCGCTGCACCGGTGTCCGGCGGTCCTGCGTTCCTGGGCACAACCTCGACTTCTTGATTTCATTCTAGCGCGGTGCGGCGGAGCTGGTATGAACCCTGTGTTACCGGGGGGACATCAGGGCCCGGATCGCGTCCTCGAGGTCATGGGAGGAGTGCACCAGGCGGTCGGGGGTTGCCTTCTGCACCCGCTGGGGGGCACACCATCCGTAGGTGACGCCGACCGTGGAGAGGCCATTGGCCTCACCGGAGGTCACGTCCAGGGGCGTGTCGCCCACCATCACGCCGCCCGAGGCGCCCAACTCCGCCAGGGTGCGGCGGATCTTCTCGACCTTCTCGCTCTTGGAGTCGTCGCCCCCGGTGATCCCTGCCAGGATTCCGCCCAGGCCTCCAGCCTCCAGGCGGTTCCGGATCAAGGCTGAGGGCGTGGTCGAGACGATGGCCACCTGGAAGTCGCGGGTCAGGCTGCGAAGCATCTTCGGGATTCCCGGATAGAACCGGGCCCGGGAGTAGTCCAGGTGGCCCTGGCTGAAGGCCATGACCTCCCGGAGTTCCTCGGACGTGAAGCCCATCTGGTAGTAGTTCTGCTCCCATTGGGGGTTGTACCACTCACGGAACTCGCCGGCCGTGGCGATCGGCAGGGTCTTGCCCCAGCGCCGAGATGCCTGGCGGTACAGGTCCAGGTACAGCTCGATGGAGTCCACCAGGACCCCGTCCCAGTCCAGAAGAATCGCGTTCATGGCGGCGCCGTTCTCGGCCTGAGGGGTGCGTCCCTGCCCGGCAGGAACCCCGGCCGGGACGCCGCACTCCCCTGCCATCGTGCGCGCCGACTCCTACGCCATCCTGGCCATTTCTGCCCTGACCTTCCTCGGCGTCGCCCTGGGGCGCTGGCCCGGGCTGCGCACGAATCGGGCCTCCATCGCCCTGGTCGGAGCCGCGGCCCTGATCGGCATCGGCGGACTGTCGCTGCAGGAGGCCTTCGGCTCCCTCGACCTGCACACCCTGACCCTCCTCTTCAGCATGATGGTCCTGAACGCCAACCTCCGGCTCTCGGGCTTCTTCGGCTGGGTGGCCGCGGCGACCATGAGGGTGGCGCACAGCACGAGGATGCTGCTGGCCGTGCTGCTGGGGACCTCAGGGTTGCTCTCGGCGCTCTTCCTGAACGACACCATCTGCCTGATGCTGACACCCCTGGTGGTGGACGTGGCCCGGAGACTTGGCCGGGATCCGATCCCCTATCTGGTGGGCCTGGCCCTGTCGGCGAACATCGGATCGGTGGCCACCGTGACCGGGAACCCCCAGAACATGCTCGTGGCCATGAGCGGTGGTCTGGGATACGTCCCCTTCGCCCTGGCCCTGACACCCGTGGCCCTGCTCGGCCTCCTCCTGGCCTGGGTGGTCCTGATCCTGGTCTACCGCGAAGAGTTCCGACCCGGGCCATTGCCTCCACCACCCGACCTGAGGGTGCGATTTTATCGCCCTCTGCTGGTGAAGAGCCTCCTGGCCACGGTCGCCCTCCTAACCATGTTCCTGGCCGGGGTGCCCGTGGCGCAGTCGGCCCTGCTTGCCAGCGCCGGCCTGCTGGTCACCCGACGGCTGAAGCCCGAGCGCATCTTCGCGGATTTTGATTGGCAACTGCTGATCCTGTTCGCCGGGCTCTTCATGGTCACCGGGGCCCTGGAACACGGCGGCTGGACCCGGACCCTGGGCGAGGCCCTCCACGGGCTTGCCGGGCGGGGTCTGGGCGGATTGATGGTCCTGACGGCGCTGCTGAGCAACCTGGTCAGCAACGTCCCCGCGGTGCTCCTGCTGCGCCCGATGATCCCCGCGACCGCGGATCCGCAGAAGGCCTGGCTGGCGGTGGCGGCGGCCAGCACGCTGGCGGGAAACTTCACCCTGCTGGGCTCGATGGCGAACCTGATCGTGGCCGAGCAGGCGGCGCGCCGACAGGTGCGGCTGAGCTTCGGAGCCTATCTCAAGGCAGGAGTCCCCGTCACGCTGCTCACCCTGCTGGTCGCCTGGCTCTGGTTGGTCTGGGGGCCTTCCTGAGGGTCTGGGGTCGAGGGTGTCCAGGAAGCGCTCGGGCGGCACTTGACGACGAGGTCACGGAGTCAGGGCATCATGGACTTCCTTCCCGGCATCTCGAACCTCCGTCGGGATGCGGTTCTCATGGCGCCGCGACTGGACTCGCCTTCCCTTCGACACCTGTCCGGAGTCTGGCGAACTCGATGACATAATCCTCAACCGTCTGAAGCTGAGCCAGTCGTTCAGTGATGTGATCCAGCGGGATGTCAGCAAGGAGGGTCGCGGTCAGATCGTACAGGTAGTCAATATCACGATCCATGGCGCCTACATTGAGCGAGTCCAGCCTGTCGTCGGGCCGTAGAAGGCCTACAGGAAAATCCAGGCAGTTGCCCAGCATTTCCAGAGCCAGCAGTGCATCCTGTTCATCGACATCATCACTGAAGAACACGGAGTACATTTCGCTCGGCGACAGCTCTTTGCGTTCTTTCATCTTGGACCGTCTTCTGTGCCGTGGATAAGAATACGTCATCAAACACACTGCTGCCGCACCCGCGAACAGATAGAGGAGAGGCGGCATGAGATCCCCCTTTACAAGCAGTACCTGGCGCAGATCGATATGTGGCTGGACTCGACGGCAGCCAGATCATTCCCGCAGGCGGGCCGCAACCCCCAAGAGTCATGACCGAGCATCCTCAGCGTGCTTCTGCCCCCACTCCTCGCAGCCATCGAGATGATACTGGGGATGGTCGCGCCCGGCAGACCGCATGGAGTCTTCGCTGACGCCGGGCTCTCGCCCTGGTGGACGGGGCTGCGCGGGCCTGCCACCTCTGCCTCCGAGACCCACGCCGCTTGAAAACAGACGATCTCAATCGAACGTATGTTCGCAAGCGCTCAGGATCAACGTCCAAGTGGCCTCGCGAGGATTGAGAGGTGATACCTCCCGTGGTAACATCAGATCGTGGGGAAGATTCGTCGTGGGGGGTTCGTATTCATCGCCTGGAAGGGTGATCACCCACCCCGGCACGTGCATGTCTACCGAGACGGAACCTTGGTGGTCAAGTGGAACCTGGATGCCTGAATCCGCCGCCTGGCGTGAGGACCGAGGGCGTCGAGGCGGGTCTGGATGCAAGGAAGGCGTGCATCGAGGAGCGGAGCGTAGTTGGAGACTACGTGAGCACCGCAGAGGTGCGCCTGACGACGCAGACGGGCCCGGATCGGCGACCGAATGCCACGGTAGGTGGCGGATTCAGGGGATGACCGTGTGCCCATGAAGGGGGCTGCCACGGGCCGTGTGCTGCGTTTGATCGAGGAACTGGAAGCGGAGGGGTTGCTGTGACCATCGTCGAGGTGCGAGCCAACAACCGCAAGAGAGCTCTTGAAGTCCAGACCGAGGAAGGGCAGTTCGACCTTCCCTATGCGCGGCTCGAGTTGAAACCGAGCGCTGACGATCCCATCGTGAGCGCCTGGCCTGATGAGGAGACCGCCTGCGAGGCCTTCACCTATCGCCTCCGCTCGGGGAAGGAGGAGACCGTCCACCTCGACGTCGTCCTGGAGTTCAATCGACACCCGGGCTACCTCAATGACCTGCTCCTGCACCGCCTCACCGTGGAGGCCATCCATGCTCTGGATGAGAGCGATCTGAGCAAGCGAGAGCTGACCCGGCGCCTGGGGACGTCCGCCAGCCAGTTGTACAGGCTTCTCGACCCCACCAACACAGCCAAGTCCATCGGGCAGATGCTCGCACTTCTGCGGATTCTGGGCCGGGAGGTCGATTTCGTCGTCCGGCCCGGGACAACCGTGAGGAACGTGGCCGTCTGACAGGAACCTCGGACGCGATCGTGCGTGTGTCAGTCGATTTTGCGGCCTCGAGCCCACCTGTGTACCTGGATAGGAAGGATCCCTGCCCGCGCGGGTCAAGCCCAGACAGGTCACCTGAATCCGCCGCCAGTCGTGAGAACCGAGGGCGTCGAGGCGGGTCTGGATGCAAGGACGGCGTGCGTTCTGAGGAGCGGAGCGTAGTTGGAAACTACGTGAGCACCGCAGAGGTGCGCCTGACGACGCAGACGGGCCCGGATCGGCGGCCGAATGCCACGGTAGGCGGCGGATTCAGGGAACCCCGGCAACCCCCTCCGCCTTGCACCCCCCGTCGCCCTGGTGTACCCTGACGCCATGCGTCGCGAGACCCGCCAGCGCAAGATTCTTCGCCAGGTCCTCCGGGAGGCGGAACGCCCGCTTTCGCCCCAGGAGATCCTGGACGCCGCCCAGGATCGCCTGCCCGGCCTGGGGCTGGCCACGGTGTACCGCAACGTCAAGGCCCTGCTGGAAGACGGTCTCCTGCAGGCCGTGGAACTGCCTGGTCAGGGCCTGCGCTACGAGGTGGCGGGCAAGCACCACCACCACCACTTCCACTGCCGCGAGTGCGGGAAGGTCTTCGAGGTCTGGGGGTGTCCCGGCAACCTGTGCCCCCTGGCTCCTCCCGAGTTCCAGGTGGAGAGCCACATGATCGTGCTGTATGGGCGCTGTGCCGGGTGTGGTCGCCAGACCGGACAGGAGGCGACCTCTCCGGCTGCGAAGGGCCCGAGCCCATGTCTGGACCCCGGCTGCTCCGGAACCTGCGGACACTAGGCCTCTACCTGCTGCTGGCAGGCCTGGCCCTCTTCGCCACGGTCCCCTTCCTGTGGTTGCTGTCGACCTCCTTGAAGTCGGGGGACGTCTTCACGTCGCGGGGCCTGCTGGACCTGATCCCCCGGGAACCGACCCTGGAATACTACGTCCGCCTGCTGGGCGTGAGCGAGCAGCTCCCCTTGCTCCGCTTCTTCTGGAACACCGCGCTGATCTGCGTCTGGGGGGTCGTCCTGGAGGTCAGCCTGGCGGCGCTGGCGGCCTATCCCCTGGCCCGCATGGAGTTCAAGGGCAAGACCCTGGTCTTCGCCCTGCTTCTGTCCACCTTGATGCTGCCCACCCAGGCCAACATGATCGTCAACTTCGTCACCATCCGCTGGCTGGGACTCTTCAACACCCTCTCCGCCGTGGTTCTGCCCGCAGCCACCAGCGTCTTCGGCATCTTCCTGATGCGCCAGGCCTTCCTGGTGGTGCCCCGCGAGCTGGAGGACGCCGCCCGGATCGACGGCTGCGGCGAGCTGGGCATCTTCTGGCACGTCATGCTGCCTCTGAGCCGGGCTGCCCTGGGGACGCTGGCCCTGTTTGCCTTTGTCTCCCATTGGAATTCCTTCCTGTGGCCCCTGGTGGTCCTGAAGTCCGCCGAACTCTACCCTCTGAGCGTCGGCATGGCCTACATGGCCGAGACCTTCGACTCGGACTTCCGGCTGGTGGCGGCCGGCTCGGTGGCGGGCATGCTGCCGATCCTGATCCTCTTCCTCCTGGTCCAGAAGCAGTTCATCCGAGGCATCACCGCCGGGGCGGTCAAGTAGCCTGGCCGGCCCGCAGACGCTGGAGACCCGCACCACCAAGCCTGCGCCGAAGGGGGCAGCCCTGGTCCTGTGTGCGGGGCGCTCGGCCAGGATGGGCCGCCCCAAGGCCCTGCTTCCCTTCCAGGGGGGCACCTTCCTCAGCGTGATCCTCGACCGCCTGCGAGCCCTGGGTCTGCCCTTCATGGCGGTGGTGCGCGGTCCGGACCTGCTCCTTCCCGAGGAGGTGCTGGCCGGGCTGCCGGTGCTGGTGAATCCCGACCCCGAGACGGGGCCCATCGGCTCGATCCAGGCGGGGCTGAAGGCGGGGGCCCGAGGCTTTCCCTGGCTCCTGGCGGTCCCGGTGGACCATCCGGCTGTCACCCTGGAGACCCTGCAAGCCTTGGTTCGCGCCGCCGAGGCTGGGGGGGGGCACCTGTGGGTTCCTTCCCATCGGGGAAGACGGGGGCATCCCGTGGTCTTCTCCCAGGCCTGCTATGAGGACCTGATGTCGGTTCCCCCAGGGGAGGGGGCCCGTTGGGTGGTGGCCCGCCATCGAAACCTCCGGGTGGAGGTCCCCGTCGAGGACCCCGGAGTCCTGCGCAACGTCGACACTCCCCAGGAGTATCGGCAACTGCTGCGAGAGGATGGGGTTTTGGGCCATGGCTCGAGATTTCGTGACCGCGACCCGCAAGCCGCGGGCAGGGTGGGCGGCGGCGACACAGAAGCCAGGGACCCGGCCACCTTCGGCACTTCAAGGAGTCGTCCCAAGCCCATGACCCGTTTCGTCCTCAACTCCCGCGTCGTGCAGACCGACCAGCCTCCCGGCACGATCCTGCTGGACTTCATCCGCCTGTCCTCCGGGCTGACGGGCACCAAGGAGGCCTGCCGCGAGGGCGAGTGCGGGGCCTGCACCGTGCTGCTCGGTTCTCCGGGGCCCCAGGGCCTGGTCTATCGGGCCGTGGCCTCGTGCCTGCTGCCGCTGGGTGACGTCCAGGGCTGCCACGTCGTCACCGTGGAGGGCCTCTCGGAGGGCCCCCTGACCCTGGTCCAGGAGATGATTCTCGAGCACAGCGCGTCGCAGTGCGGGTTCTGCACGCCTGGGATCGTGATGTCCCTGACGGGATTCTGCCTGGCCTCGACGACCTTCTCCTTCCCGGAGGCGCTGGACGCCCTGGACGGCAACCTGTGCCGCTGCACGGGCTACGTGGCCATTCGCGACGCCGCCCGGGCGCTGTGCGAGCGCCTGGAGGGGGTGCAGCTCGACCCGGAGGTCCGGGTCGCCACCCTGGTGGAGTTGGGGGTCCTGCCGCGAGGGTTCCTGGAGGCGCCAGGCCTGGTGAGCCAGCTCCAGACCCCGGAGCCACCCAGCACATCGGAGGCCGTCAACCCGGTTCTGGTGGCCGGCGGCACCGATCTCTTCGTCCAGAAGCCCGAAGAACTGCGGGAAGCACCCCTCGAGTTCCTGTCCCGGCGCCGGGATCTGGACTTCATCCGGCTGGAGGACGGCGTCCTGCGGGTGGGGGGCGCGGTGACCTTGGAGTCCTTCCGGCTCTCGGAGGTCGTGAACCGCGTCTTCCCGACCCTGCGCGACGATCTGCTGCTGCACTCCTCGACGATCCTGCGCAATCGGGCGACGCTGACCGGAAACATCGTGAACGCCTCGCCGGTGGGCGACGTGACCATCATGCTGCTGGCCCTGGACGCCACCCTGGAGATCGGCACCGCCGCAGGACAGACCCGACGGGTGCCCCTCTCGGAGTTCTACCGTGGCTACAAGGAGTTCGACCTGACCCCCGGAGAGCTGATCACCGAGATCCGCATCCCTGAACCTGCGCCGGGGACCCGCTTCAACTTCGAGAAGGTGTCCAACCGCGAGATTCTCGACATCGCCGCGGTCAGCACGGCCCTGCGGCTGGTCCTGGCCCCCGATGGCACCATCCAGGACCTGCGCCTCTCGGCGGGGGGGGTGGCCCCGGTCCCCCTCTTCGTCACCGGTCTGGAGAAGTTCCGTGGGCTGAAACCTGAGGGCGAGACGGTGGGCCTCCTGGCCCGGCACGTGGTCGAGGCGGTCTCGCCGATCAGCGACATCCGCGGATCGGCCACCTACAAGAGGTTGCTGCTGGGGCAACTGGTGCGGGCCCATTTCTCCGCGGAGGTGCTGTCGTGAAGAACGTGGACATGCAGATGCACGTGCGGGGGACCTCCCAGTTCGTCGACGACCTGGCCGCTCCGGCGGGTTGCCTGCACGCGGCCCTGGTCACCTCCCGCGTGGCCCGCGGGCGGATCCGCTCGCTGGACCTGGGTGAGGTGCTGGCCGCTCCCGGGGTGGTGGCCGTGTACACCCACCGGGACGTTCCTGGCCTGAACGAGGTGGGGCACGTCTTGAAGGACCAGCCCTTGCTGGCGGTCGACCGGGTGGAGTACATCGGGCAACCCCTGGCCCTGGTCGTGGCCGAGAGCCACCTGCAGGCCTGGCAGGCGGCGGCCCGGGGGCGGGCCGACATCGAGGAGCTCCCCGCCGTCTTCGACCCGCGGGAGGCCCTGGCCCAGGGGATGATCCACGGCCAGAAGCGGATCCTGGTCAGCGGGGACCCCGACGCCGCCTTCGAGAAGTGTCATCACGTCGTGCAGGGGAGCCTGTCCAGCGGACCCCAGGAACACTTCTACTTCGAGACCCAGCGGGCCCTGGCCGTGCCCACCGAGCACGACACCCTCAAGGTCCACGCCTCCACCCAGTCCCCGGGGGCCTACCATCGCCACCTGGCCGAGGTGCTGGGGCTTCCCATGCACAAGGTCGAGCTGGACATCCGCCGGCTGGGAGGAGGCTTCGGAGGCAAGGAGTCGACGGCTGTCTGGGTCGTCGCGCCCGCCCTGGCGGCCTTCCTGCTCAAGCGCCCAGTCAAGCTGGTGCTGCCCCGGAACCACGACATCGCCACCAGCGGCAAACGGCATCCCTACGAGTATGACTATCGCATCGGCCTGGACGAGGAGGGCCGGATCCTGGCCTACGAGGTCGACCTGTATCAGCATGCCGGGGCCTGCGCTGACATCTCGCTGGCGGTCCTGGGTCGCTCGTTCCTGCACGCCTCGGGTGCCTATCGGATCCCCAACATCCGGGTCCGCGCCGTGAGTTGCCGGACCAACATCCCGCCCAACAACGCCTTCCGGGGCTTCGGCGTGCCCCAGGGCACCTTTGCCATCGAGGCCGCCGTGACCCACGCCGCGGAGGTCATGGGCGTGCCGGCCGCACAGATCAAGCGCACGAACCTGGCGGGGGACGGGGATGTCCTGCCCTTCGGCATGGTGCTGGAGAACACCAATTCCGTGCGCTGCTGGGAGACCCTGGACGCCCGGGTGGATCTGGCCGCCCGCCACGCGGCCGTTGCCGAGTACAACCGCACCCACACCGACTCCAAACGAGGGCTGGCCGTGGTCCCGGTGTGCTTCGGCATCTCTTTTGCCCAGACGGCCCTCAACCAGGCCGGGGCGCTGGTCAACATCTTCGTGGACGGCAGCGTCGAGGTCAGCACCGGGGCCGTGGAGATGGGCCAGGGGGTCAACACCAAGATCCAGTTGGTGGCAGCCCGGACCCTGGGGATCGCCTCGGACCGGGTGCGGGTGCACACGACCAACACCTCGAGGGTTCCCAACGCCTCGCCGACTTCGGCCAGCACGGGCGCCGACCTCAACGGGATGGCCACGAAGTACGCCTGTGAGGAGCTCCTCTCCCGGCTGCGTCGCTTCGCCGGGCAGCACCTGGGCCATGACGATCCCGAGCAGATCACGATTCGCGAGGGGGTCGTCCATCTGGCCGGCAAGCCCACCGAGTTGTCCTGGGAGAAGCTGGTGGCGGCGGCCCAGTGGGCTCGGGTGGATTTGTCCAGCCACGCCTTCTACGCCACCCCCAACCTGCATCTCGATCCCAGGACCGAGCGAGGGCGCCCCTTCGCCTACTACAGTTGCGGGACATCTCTGACCGAGGTCTGGCTGGACTGCGTGCGGGGCACCTATCGACTGGAGTCGGTCGAGGTGGTCCATGACGTGGGCCGCTCGTTGTCCGAGGTCATCGATCGGGGCCAGGTGGCAGGAGGGGTCGTGCAGGGGATCGGCTGGGCCACCGTCGAGCAGCTTCGATATGCACCCGACGGTCGGGTCCTGACGGGGGCCAATGCCTACAAGATCCCTGACTTGAAGTCCCTGGCGCCCCACTTCGCCGTGACGCTGCTGGAGAACTCGCAGAACCCCAACGCGGTGTGCAACTCCAAGGCTGTCGGGGAACCCCCCCTGATCCACGGGCTGGGGGCCTGGTTGGCGATTCTGGACGCCCTGCGCAGCGTGCGCCGGGACAAGGAGCTGCCCTCGCTCCCCCTGACCCCCGAGAAGGTCTTCATGTACCTGCACGGTTGAACCGGCAACATCGGCTGGAATTGAATTGTTTTCGAGGATGACTGCCCTCGACTCTTCCATCATCCGGGGCCGGGAGAAATCGCGCGAGTCAGCGGCTCATGGAGCACTGGTCTGGTGCAGGTGGGCTTGATTTGAATTCAATCTAAAAATCGTGGTCGGGATCACGAAGGCCAGCCAAACCGCATGCTACAATCGGGGTATCCGGTGATTCCGGGAGCGCCTGATGCTGGACCGAATGCGGCGTCTGTGGTGGTTGGAGCTGGGCATCGTGGCCCTGGCCCTGCTGGTGATCTCCCGGATGGGAGGGCCTCCGGAGCCCGACCCCTCCAGCTCGGCCGGGACTCCCCTGGTCCTCTACTTCGCGGTCTACGATCGCCAGGATGAACCGGTCTCCGAGGCGCGGATCCATCTGGAGAATCCAGCCTCTGGATCCAAGAGCGCCAAGAGCGCCAAGAACGCTCGGACGGGCCCGGACGGGCGCGTCACCCTCTACTCGGTGCTTCCGGGAAGCCAGGACCGTCGGCTCCTCTACACCGTCGAGCCGCCCGGGAGGGACGCCTTCTCGGGGACCCTGGAACTGCCGCAACGGCCAGGACTCCGCCAGACCCAGCCTCCCCATGTGCTGACGGTGGAGCAGGACCTCAACGGGGTCACCTGGCGCGCGGACGTGGTGGTGCGCTGCCCCTGAGCCCATCCCTGAACGCCAGTCGTGGACCGGGCGCCAGGCCCTGGCTGCCCAGGGGATTGTAGTAGCGGAACTTCTCCCCATCCCGGTGGACTTCAGGGGTCCAGCGGCAGGTCCGTTCATCCCCGGCCCGGTTGTGCCAGGTGACCACCACGGCGTAGCTGCGGCCCAGGGGGGCGCCAGGACAGCTCAGTTCGAAACTGGCGTCGCCGACGTCGGTCCACCAGGTCTTCTCCCAGCGCCGGTTGTAGTTGCCGTATTCCCAGGCCTCGATCCGGTAGACCCAGTAGCGGTCCTCCTGCTCCTGGCCGACGGTGAAGGGGTAGGCCAGGACGGTGAAGCTGCCGGACTCTTCGACCGAGCGGGCTCCCACCTCCGGTCCCGAGGTGGGGGAGAGCGAGACCTGCAGGGTTCGGATGGCGCCGGCCGAGATCTGGACCTGGCCGCTGGCGCTCTTGAATCCAGGAAGCGTGATGTAGGCCTTCATCGGGCCGGCCGGCAGATGGTCGATCCGGAAGGCCCCGTTCAGGTCGCTGAGGGCCTCCTGGCCGTCGTCGAGGTGGATCTGGGCGTTGGCCAGCAGGCGTCCGTCGGAGGAGACCACCTGCCCCACCAGGGAGCCGGTGGTCGGCGCCGGCGGGGCGGGCTGGGGTGGGGGGGAGCCCACCTCCAGGGCCAGGTTGTTCCCGGGGTAGCGGTCGACCATGACCCGAAGGGCACCCGAAGAGGCTCCTGGGGGAACCCGGAACTTGACCCGGGTCGGACTCCACTCCACGATGTCCTCCGGCTGCACCGGAAGCCCGGCGAGCGTCAGGACGCCGCGGCCGGGGGAACCCAGGCCCTGGCCGGTCAGGGTCACGACCTGTCCGGGGGTGGCCCGGGGGGGGGTGATTCTCTGGAGCGTGGGAGACCCGCCCGAAGGAGGCGACTGGTTCCAGTTCAGGTCCATCTCCGACCAGCAGAAGACCGCCCCGATCTGGCTGGGACCGAAGACCTCACCTGGGGAGCGCAGGTCGGCCGCCACCCACTGGGAGCCTCGGGAGGCGTACAGGGTGGAGAAGATCCAGGCGCGTCCGGGCGAGGTCTCCGGGCTGGCCACCTCGGCCGGACGGGCGGTGGTGCCCCCCGGCCGGGTCAGCGTGATGTTCTGGCGCTGGACCGAGCCTTGGAAGGGGGAGGCCACGAGGTTCCAGCCGGCATACAGCCGGGTGGTGCGGACCAGGTTTTCCGCAGGGGGGCCGGAGAACTCCACCAGGCCCGGGCGATCGCAGTAGGCCAGGTAGGCCTGGCCCGGGTCCACCTGCTGGGGCTGGTTCACCGGATCGATCGGCTCGAGCCCGCCCGGACCCCGGTGCAGCAGCATCCGGTCCAGGCCACGCACAGCCTCCAAGCGGCCCACCGGAAAGTTGATCAACTGCCAGCCGGCGCTGGTCTGCACCTGCTGCACGGGCCAGCGGGAGGCCTCCGGGTCCGGCGCCTGGGGCAATCTCGTCAGCAGCGGGGGAGGTTGGGCCGGCATGCCCGGGATCCGGGTGGGGTCCAGGGCCTCGCGGGGGGAGGCCGAACCGGCAGCGGTCAGCACCAGCCAGGCGGCCAGGACGATCAGGACCAGGCGCGTTCGAAGCAGCATGGAGGAAGGTTCCGGCACCTCGAGGCGATTCCCTGGTGGGCAGGCGCCTTCGTCCCGGGCGCTACCAGGAGTCTGTGTGAATACCGCGTCGGTCGCCTCGCCGGGTCTCTTGCACTCCCGCTGTGTTGCGGAAAGTCTCATTTGCCTCCAGCAAACCACGACTTTCTGCGCCTTGCGGGGTGCACAAGATCCCTCGGCGATGCTCGGTCCGGATACTCACACAGACTCCTAGGGAATCGGCTGGCCGGTCAGGGCGGCGAAGAGGCGGATGAGCGAGGCTTCCATCTTCTTCTCCAGCTCCTCGGCCCGGTCTCGGGTCAGTCGACCCCCGTACCCCGAGCCGCGGACGCAGATGGCCTTGCGCTCGGGGTTGACCTCGAAGGATTTCAGCTCCAGGTAGCCCCCGATCTCGTCCCAACTGATCGCCAGTTCGTGCGAGGTGACGGCCAGGACCTGGCCGGTCAGCACGTCGCCTTCCCACAGGACCAGCCGGACCGGGTCGCCGACCTTGCCGATCGACCCTTCCCGGGTCAGCCAGCGGGACAGCCCCTCGGCCTGCTGGTAGTGGTGCATCAACTGCTCGTTGTGGTAGGGCGCCGCCAGGAGGGCGAAGAACCCGGTCCGGTCCCGGCCCCAGTAGTTCTCGACGTACAGCTTGAGGATCGAGAGCGACATCTCCCAGCCGGACTCGGCATCGCCCGCGCCCTCCTGCCCTTCGGCGCCCGGGCCGGTCTCGACCACCTCGACCTGCGAGCCGACCCCGTAGGGGCGAATCGAGATGGTCAGGGTCTGGGTGCCCATCCCCGGGACGGCGGCCTTCAGGACCACCTTCCTGGGGGGTTGGACCTCGGGCAGCGAGTACTCCACCGAGAAACCGAAGCGCTCCCAGGTCATCTGGAGCTTGCTGCCCGAGCCCGGCCAGCCGGTCACCTTGTCGCAGAACCAGCGCGACAGGTGCTCGGGTTCGGTCCAGGCGTCGAAGGCCCGCTCGGGAGGGGCGGAGGTGATGGTGGCGCGGCGGATGGAAGGTTCGTGCACGGGGACCTCTTCGGGAAGGCGGGCCGGTTCCCTATCGCAGGTGCCAGGAGCCCCTGGAGGCGGCGAGAAGGTGGCGGCCATGCTGGGCTCCCTCTTCCACGCCTCCGCACCTCCCTACCTGCAGGGGCAGGTCGCTCTCGGCCAGACCGTGGCCCTGCGCCTGCGCGCGGATCGCGATCTGGACCTGCTGGGGATCTTCCTGAGGACCGCCCCGGAGGGGGAGCAGGTCATGACCCCCGCGCGTCGGGCGGGCCAGGAGGGGTGCTGCCAGTGGTGGGAGGTCGAGGTGGAATTGACCGTGCCCCGCCTGGCCTACCGCTTCCTGGTCCAGACCGACCAGGGGGCCTGGTGGCTCTCGGCGGCCGGACTCACTCGGCACACTCCCACCGATGCCACGGACTTCAAGCTGCTGCCGGCTCATCCCGGACCCGACTGGGTGCCGGAGGCGGTCTTCTATCAGATCTTTCCGGATCGCTTCGCGGATGGCGACCCCGCCAGCAACGTGCGCGACGGCGAGTACCTGCTGGAGGGCAGGCCCGTCATGGCCCGTCGCTGGGAGGACGCGCCCACCCCTGGCGCCGGCGCGCGCGAGTTCTACGGGGGGGACCTGCCCGGGATCGTGGACCACCTGGATCACCTGCAGGACCTGGGGATCGACGCTCTGTACCTCAACCCCGTCTTCACGGCCCCCAGCAGCCACAAGTACGACGTGGCCGATTACGAGCACGTGGACCCCCACCTGGGGGGCGACCAGGCCCTGATCGACCTGCGTCGGGCTCTTGACGACCGAGGGATGCGCCTGGTCCTGGACGTGGTGCCCAACCACTGCGGGGTGGAACACCCCTGGTTCAGGAAGGCCCAGGCCGACCCCGACTCGCCGGAGGCGGGCTTCTTCACCTTCCACTCGCATCCTCATGACTACGCCTGCTGGCTGGGGCACCGTTCCCTGCCGCGCCTGAACTATCGAGATCCGCTCCTGGTCGAGGCCATGGTCTCGGGCCAGGATTCGGTGCTGCGCCGTTGGCTGCGTGCGCCCTTCAGTCTGGATGGCTGGCGGCTCGATGTCGCCAACATGCTGGCTCGGCAGGGGGCCAGTCAGTTGGGGCACAAGGTCGGGCGGGCCATTCGCCGCGCGGTCAAGGCCGAGAATCCACACGCCTGGATCCTGGGCGAGCACTTCTTCGACGGCACCGCTCACCTGCAGGGGGACGAGCTCGACGGGGTCATGAACTACCGGGGTTTCATGGTCCCCTTGTGGCAGTGGCTGGTCGGCTCGGACCTGGCGGGCTTCGAGGGGAAGCCCTGGGGAGACCGCAGCCTTCTTCCCACCGCCTCGCTGGCCGCGCAGTGGATGGCCTTTCGATCGGCGGTTCCCGAGAGCGTCGGCCTCCAGCACATGAACCTGCTGGGCAGCCACGACACCCCGCGGATCCTGGACCTGGCCGGAGGGGACCGGCGCGTGGTCCAGGTGGCGGCGGCGCTCCTGTTCACCTGGCCCGGAGCCCCGTGCCTGTTCTACGGGGACGAGGTGGGATTGGGGGGAGGAGGCGAGCCGGAGGGGCGTATCCCGATGCCCTGGGACCCGTCCCGCTGGGACCTTCAGAGCCTGGAGTTCTTCCGACGCCTGTGTCGGCTGCGTCGCGGCAGCCAGGCCTTGACCCGGGGGGCGCTCCAGGTCCTTCTGGCCGAAGGGGGGACCCTGGCCTTCCTGCGCGAGAGCCCGGGCCAACGGGTCGTGGTGGTGGCCTGCCGCGCGGGGGCCTCTGGCCAGGTCCGCGCCCTCCCCGTCCGCCACGGTGGCATCCCTGATGGAACCTTGTTCCGGGCCGCCTTGGGAGGAGGTCTTCAGAGGGTCCGGGAGGGGCGCCTGGAGGGGATGCCGGCCGCGCCCGGGGCCGAAATCTGGATCGAAGACCGGGCCTGAGTCTCGATCGCAGTTGGGCCAAGGCCCTAGGAACTTGAGAGAGCGGGGCCGGCTGCCACGGCAGGTGGCGGATTCGGGTGCAGACCTGCCGGTCTTCTTGGTGGCAGGAGCGGGAAGAGGGAGCCGACCTCGAAGAGAGTCCCCCAACCCGAGGCCCTGAGAGCGGAGGTTCCCCTGAATCCATTTACGTCCGAGGCGGCTCGCGGCCACCTGAATCCGCCGCCTGGCGTGAGAACCGAGGGCGTCGAGGCGGGTCTGGATGCAAGGAAGGCGTGCATCGAGGAGCGGAGCGTAGTTGGAGACTACGTGAGCACCGCAGAGGTGCGCCTGACGACGCAGACGGGCCCGGATCGGCGGCCGGATGCCACGGTAGGTGGCGGATTCAGGGGCCACCTGAACCGACTGGTGCAGGGGTTGGAGCGCGGCATGCGCTTCTTCACCGAGTCGCCTCCACCCGAGGTGGACCGCACTCCCCGCGAGCAGGTCGAATGCTTCGACCTGGTGACGGTCTCCCGCTTCCAGGGAAGCACCAGGCGCCATCGGACCCCCGTCCTGCTCGTCCCGGCCTTGATGATCAAACCCTATCTCTTCGATTTGCGGCCCGGCCACAGCCTGGCCGAGTCCCTTCTTGAGCGGGGCTTCGACGTCTTCGTGGTGGATTTCGGAGTGCCCGACGAGGCGGATGCCCACCTGCGGATCAGCGACTACGTCTTCTCCTTCCTCCCGCGGGCCCTGGAGGCCGTGACCCGGGCCAGCGGCCAGCCGGCAGTCACCTTGCTGGGCTACTGCACCGGAGGGCTCTTCGCCCTGCTGTGCGCCGCGTCGCGGCAATCCCAGGTCGCCAACCTGGTCCTGCTGGCCTGCCCGATGGACTATGAGAAGATGGGGGTGATCAGCTTCATCACCCGCCGCTACCAGCGTCAACTGCACGCCCTGCTCGATCGCCTGGGCTATGTCCCCGGGTTCGTGCCCAGCCTGGCGGTGGACGTGGCCGATCCCCTGGGCGGTCTGACGCGCTACTCCGACCTGTTCCTGTCGGTCTGGGACCACGAATACCGCAAAGGGCGCCAGGCCCTCAACCACTGGCTGCACGACCTGGTCCCGGGACCACGGGACGCCTGGAAGGAGTTCCTGGACACGTTCGTCGTGGGGAATGCCCTGGTGGAGGGGCGGGTGGAACTGGCAGGCCGGACCCTTCACCTCGAGGAGGTCCGCTGCCCACTCCTGGCCCTGGCGGGGAAGCGAGACCCGATCGCCACCGAGGCCTCCACTCGCGAAATCGTCGACCTGGTGGGCAGCCCGGATCGCACCTTCCAGGTCGTTCCCGGAGGACACGTGGGGATCGTGGCGGGGTCCTCTGCCCCCCAGACCACCTGGAGGCTCGTGGAGGACTGGTTGGAACCCCGGTCCTAATCCACCGGGGGAGGAGGAGTCGGAGGTGGGGGCGGAGTCGGCGCAGGCGGAGGCGTCGGTGCCGGAGGGGTGGCGGCGGGCGGTCTGGGACCGGGCAGGGTCGTCA
>NZ_SIJA01000047.1:0-471 GCF_012062385.1 Methanocorpusculum sp. GPch4
AGCAATCAGGGCAATAGCCACTGGCCGTACCATGTGCACCAGTTCTACCGGCGTCAGGACTATTCTGTCTGAAAAAGTGAATTTTACGGTACGCATGTCTTGCGTCGCTTTCAGGCCCGCCCCGATAAATGCCTTTACGTCACTTGCCCGCACCGGCCCGTAGGCGACGCGGAAGCCGGATCGCTTAAACACCTCGTGCGCGGCAACCCCCGGCGCGCCCAGTTGCGGCAGGATCAAAGTCCGGTGGGACACAATCCGGTCAAGGCCGGCAGCGGCTACCCTTGTGACTATTTCCTCAGTTCCGAAGGTGCCTTTCCCGGCGGCGCACCAGACGTTGATGCCTTTTGTATCAAGCGCCAGGATCCAGGCGTCAAAGCCCGCCAGCTCTTTTCTAAGGCTGTCAAAACTCATTTTATAGTTGGCTGTAACCAGGACCGGGGATTTATCCGTTGGGTTTCCGGTACAATATAG
>NZ_SIJA01000048.1:0-506 GCF_012062385.1 Methanocorpusculum sp. GPch4
AGCAATCAGGGCAATAGCCACTGGCCGTACCATGTGCACCAGTTCTACCGGCGTCAGGACTATTCTGTCTGAAAAAGTGAATTTTACGGTACGCATGTCTTGCGTCGCTTTCAGGCCCGCCCCGATAAAAGCCTTTATGTCACTTGCCCGCACCGGTCCATAGACGACACGGAAGCAGGATCGCTTAAATACCTCATGCGCGGCAACCCCCGGCGCGCCCAGCTGAGGCAGGATCAAAGTCCTGTGGGACACAACCAAGTCAAGGCCGGCAGCAGCTACCCTTTTGACAATTTCCTCAGTTCCGAAGGTACCTTTTCCGGCAGCGCACCAGACGTTAATGCCTTTTGTATCCAGCGCCAGGATCCAGGCGTCAAAGCCAGTCAGCTCTTTTCTAAGGCTGTCAAAACTCAATTTATAGTTAGCTGTAACCAGAACCGGGGATTCGTCCGTCGGGTTTCCGGTACAGTATAGGCCGGGGTTTATTTTATAGTTATGGCGGTTTATGC
>NZ_SIJA01000049.1:0-12856 GCF_012062385.1 Methanocorpusculum sp. GPch4
ACCGAAGGTCTGGCCACGGACCTCGCGCACCCGACCGTCCGCCACCAGGAACTCCAGGCGCATCCGGTCGCCGCAGCGCTCGTAGCGGGCCTCGCCGGCGTGGGTGGCTCCGGGCAGAGGGCCGGTATTGCGGGGGTGGGCCGCGTGGTCGAGAAGAATGGGGCTATACATGGCGCACTCCGAGCGGGATGCGGTGTGGCTGCTGGGAGGGGGTTCCTCTCGCTGCCCGTTTGTGAAAGGGAGGCCGGCTGCCCATCACCGGACCAAGAACGGTAGACATCGAGTTCCATGCTCCTTCCGCGCCTTTGAATGCCGAGGCTTTCCCTGGCCGAGCCACTCCGGGGGCGAAGACCCCTTCAACTCCTACTGCCGGAGGAGGAGACTCTTTCCGCACCTGGCCTGGAGTGGATCCCTCCACTCTCTTCTGCCGGGGCCCGAGCTGTTTTCCGCAAGGAGACCCTTCGAAGAGGAAGAACCATCCGCGGTGGAAGCCACGCGAAATTCTGGCCGTGGTCCGGCAGAGGTCAGCGGGAAGGGGATTGACGGATGGACGACGCGATCTTTGAGCGGCTGAACGCCCAGGACTGGGATTACCTGTCGGTAAGACTGGAACGCCACGCCCATTGGAAGGTCCAACGCCTCGGCTGGGTCACGGGCAACGGCAAGAACCCCAACCTTCCCAAGGGAATGAGTGCCGAGGACCTGGCCTGCGAGGCCATCACCCGCGTCTTCGAAGGGACGCGCGCCTGGAATCCCGACAAGGAGCCGGACCTCTTCAAGTTCCTCTGCGACGTGGTGGACAGCCTGGTCTCCCACCTCGTGAACTCGGAGGAGCACAAGGAGAGGAAGAACCAGGTGAACGGAGACTTCCTGCACGACTATCCGGACCATGGAGACCCTGGAGATGGGCGGGGCGGGAGAGGCCTGGTCTCAGACTTCCAGGTGGCCGAGCCTGGGCACGATGGAGGGGCAAGCCCGGCAGAGAGATTCTTGTACCTGGCCATCGAGGCCCTCTCAGACGATCCGGACCTCTTCAAGGTCTTTGAACTCTGCTATGACGGGATGGACAAAGCGGCAGACATCGCCAGGTCCATGGGCATCCCGGTGGACCAAGTCTACCGACTCAAGGAGAAGATGAGGCGACGTCTGGCGAAGCTCCAAGTCGTGCTCAAGGAAGGAGAACGGGTATGAGCGGGAAGCCGAACAACAACGAGAGCGCTTCGGAGTTCCTGGATCGCCTGGCTGGCTTCCTGTGGCAGGAGCGGGAGGGGGAGACCACCGAGGATATCTGCCAGGAACTCCGGGAAGAGGGTCTGGACCCCGAGCGTATGCAGGCCCGGGTCCGCGGGTTGATCGCCAGGGTTTCGGAGGACCGGCGCCTGGCCTGGATGGCCACCGCGAAACAGGAGATCCAGAAGGCCCAGGCTCGTCGGAACCGCGTCGATCTGAGCGGCCTGGACCGAGCTCAACTCCTGTCCAGGATTCGGTCCTCCGGTCAGATCGCGGCCCGAGGCCTGGATACACCCCTGGAGGAGATGGGCGAGGCGGAACTTCGAGACCTGTGCGAGGAAGTCGAATGGGCAACCAACCTGGACGAGGAGGCGCCTTCCTCCGACCGATGATCGGGGGTCCGGATCGGAATCGCGCCCGCCGCGAGGCGCTCGCCCTCCTGAAACGTTGCGGGATCGAGAAGCCTGAGGAGATCCACCTGGAGCTGATCGCCTGGCATGCGTTCAGGGCACTGGTCCAGGAGCGCCCCCTGAGCCACTGCAATGCTCGCGTGGTCCGAGGCCACTTTCAGAGCATGATCACCGTTGCCTCAGGGACCTCTCTGGGTCGCAGGCGTTTCAACATCGCCCACGAGATGGGGCATCTGGCTCTTCACCCGGACATGAACCAACTGGCCTTGTGCTCGGTGAAGGAAGGGCTCTGGCAGTATCGTGCGCGCCCGGAAGAGCCGGAGGCGAACCTCTTCGCGGCGGAGTTGCTGATGCCGGAGCCCCTGTTCAGGCCCCGATGCCAGGACGGGGAGCCGGGTTTCGACATGATCGAACATCTGGCCGGCGAATTCCAGACCTCGCTGACGGCCACGGCGCTCCGCTACGTGGAGCAGGGGCCCTGGGACTGCTGTGCGGTCTGGTCGCAGAACGGCAACATTCGTTGGATCTCGACCTCAGAGTCGTTCCGCTGGAAGGTGAGGGAAGGGCGCCTGGGGCCCAGGACCTATGCCTTGGATTTCGCGGAAAGCCTGGACAAGGCAACCCTGCTTCGGAAGGAAGTCGCCGCACTGCAGTGGCTCGAAAGCGATCGGGGCGTGGCTCGGGTTCGAGAGCAGTCGCGGCCCATCGGGGCAGAGGGGTTGCTGACCCTGCTCTGGGTCGAGGCGGACCCCGGCGAGGAGTGGTGGGGGGAAGAGTTGGACGAACCGGACCCGGAACGTTTCACACCCGACGGTCGGCGCAGGAGATGGTGAGCCTGCCCGGACACAGGCGGCCACAGAGAGTGGGCGTCAACAGGTTGGTCGTCTCCCGGGGCAGGATCCCGAAGAGCTGGATCAAGACACCGTGGACGAGTCCCGCGTCTCCGTGTTCTCTGTGCGCTCTGTGGTGAAGACCGTGGCGTGGCCTCTACGGAGTCTCGGCCGCCGGCGCGGTGGTCAGGGTTCCCAGGGTGTTGTTCACGGAAAGCCGGGTAGGGATCTCCAGTTCCTGGGACAGGGCCTCCTCCCACGAGCGTACCAGCGCGGCAGGCAGAAGCTGGGGGCTCTGGACGCGGGCCTGGACCTCCAGCGTGGCCGGCGGCACCCCGAAGACCGGGGTCGGCAGGCCCTCGGGTTGCGCGGGCTCCAGGACGGCGGGAGGGGTCGCTTCCTTGACCTGCATGCCCAGCAGCAGGGCGCCTTCCTGGTCGGCGACCAGGGTTTCCAGCCGGAGGCGAAGCTTCTCTTCGCGATCCCGCATCTGGCGCTCGCGGGCGCTGAGGATTTCGCTGACCGGCGCCCGGAGCGGACCGGCTTCGGTGAAGTCGTGGGCGGTGATGGTGCGGACCAGCAGCTTCAGCCCCGGAGCCAGGGGATTCTTCTGCAGCAGGGCGGCCGAGGCCACGTTCTGGAGTTCCTGCACCAGGGGGGCGTCGAAGACGAAGGGGCTGCGCACGGTGACGAAGAGGGTGCTTGGTTGAGAGGGATCCGGACGGCTCCACTGCACCAGTTCGGCATGCGAGAAGGCCCCCAAGGCCTCGCGCAGGGCACTCTCCACCTGCAGGTTGAGTTCCAGGCCCTTCTCGCGGGTCAGGGGCTGGACGTACTCCACCCCGGCCGGCGAGAGGTAGGTCAGGGTGGCCGTCCCCAGCAGCAGGTCCAGTTCCGTGGACTCCGGCAGATTCAGGCGCTCCTGCAGGGTCCGGGCCAGGTCGCGGACCATGCCCGGGGTGATCTCTTGAGGCGCTCGGATCACCCCGCGGACCCGCAACCGGGACCCCTCCAGGTGGACCGTCAGGGAATCGAGTCCGGCGCCCGGGACCAGTCGGGGAACCCTGGACTCCAGGACCTGCGAGGCGGTGGCCTGGTAGTTGCGTTCCAGGACCAGGCCGCGCAACTGGATCGAGAGGAACACGAAGGTCGCCAGCAGCAGCAGACCCGTGCCCAGAACGAAGCGGGCCTGGGGGCGTCGGGAGGTGCCCTGGGGCAGGTGTCCCAGGCCGGCAGCCAGGAAGACCAGGGCGGCCGAGACCTCGATGGTCAGGAAGTTGGCCAGGAAGAGCATGAAGGCCCGGAAGGCGGGCATGGTCAGTTCCGGATGTTGCCAGGAGGCTGCCAGCATCACTCCGCACACCGCCAGCGGAGGAACCAGGGCCACGGCGATGGCGACTCCGGCGATCGAGGCGCTGATCCGGGTGTTGACCGTGGCATAGGCACCCGCCATCCCCGCCGCCAGGCCGATCCCCATGTCGAAGAGGGTGGGGCGGATGCGTCCCTGGATTTCGCTTCCCGTCAGGTCGATATTGGCAGGGCCCACCATGATGGTCAGGAGCGTGGCCGTGGCCAGGGCCGCCAGGACGCCGAAGGCCTCGGCCTGCAGGCCCTCCTGGAGCATCTTCGAGTCGGAGCGCACCACGCCCATGGCGCATCCCAGGATCGGGCCCATCAACGGGGCCACGATCATTGCCCCGATCACCGTGGCCGTGGAGTTGGAGTAGAGGCCGAAGGTGGCGATCAGGGTGGAGAGGACGGTCAGGATGTAGTAGCTGCGGCTGGACGTCGAGGAGTTGGCCAGGCTGGCCAGGATCTCGCTCTCTTTGTCAGGGCTGAGGCGGTGGAACCAGTGCATAGGTCCTCCTGATGGGGCGACCGGTTCGGCGGGCCGGCGGTTGGGCGGTTCACCAGGGCCAGAGGCGGCGCCAACGCGCCCAGCGCTCCAGGCGACGACCCACCCGGCCCAGTTGGCGAAGGCTGCGTTCGACGGTGAAGTAGGGCAGGCCCCGGAAGTCGACCCGGGGGCCCTCGTCCAACACCCAGGCCGCGGCGAACCCGGCGCCGCGCAAGGCCCGGCCCAGCTCGCGGCGGGCCTTGGCGGGGGAGGGGAGCTGTTCGCGGTCGCTCAGGATCAGGAGACACGCTGGACTCCAGCCCTCCTCCTGGGGAAGCCTGCGGGCGGCTTCGAGGGCCTCGGGAGGGGGACCCTTCGGGGCCGGGATGACCAGCAGGGTCTCCTCCCCGGGCACCGGGTTCCTGGACAGGGCCCCTCCGGGGGTCTTGGGCCCCGGGGCTCCCAGGGTCAGGGCCAGAAGGTCGGGACCCAGGACCCGCAGGCGGAATCCGCGTCGATCGATCTCCCAGGGAGCCTGGGGGCCCGTCCAGGACCGGGGCAGCACCAGCGGCACGACCCGCAACAGGTCGCGCCGCCGGGCCGGGGACTGGCGGAGTCGGCTCATCGCCGGTGGCGCAGCAGGACCCGACGGACCACCTGGATCACGTACTCCTGGTCCTCTTCCTTCAGGCCAGGATAGAGCGGGATCGAGATGACCTGCTCGGATGCCCTCTCGGTGTGGGGCAGCATGCCCGGCGCGAAGCCGAAGCGTTCGCGATAGAACGGGTGGAGGTGCACCCCTCGGAAGTGGATGCCGATCCCGACGTTCTCGGCCTGGATCTCGTGCATGACCTGGTCGCGGGTGGCCCGGAGGTTCTCGGTCCGCACCTGGATCACGTACAGGTGGCAGGCGCTGCGCACGTGGGGGCGTCGGACCAGCAGGCGGAGGACATCTCCGAGGTCGGCGAAGGCCTCGTCGTAGCGGGCGGTCTGCCTCTCGCGTTCGAGGAGGAAGCCCGGCAGCTTGCGCAACTGGTGCAGGCCCAGGGAAGAAGCCACGTCGGTCAGGTTGTACTTGTAGCCCGGGGTCACGATGTCCCAGTGCTGGTAGCCTTCGCTGGAGTAGCGCTTCCAGGCATCGCGGCTCATCCCGTGCAGCGACAGCAGCCGGGCGCGCTCGGCCACCTGGTCGTCCTCGATGCCCAGCATTCCGCCCTCGCCGGTGGTCAGGTTCTTGGTGGCGTAGAACGAGTAGGCCGTCATGTCCTCGAAGCGGCTGACGTGGCGACCTCGGAAGGTGGATTCGGTGGCGTGGGCGGCATCCCCGATCACCAGCAGGCCGTGGCGGTCGGCGATCTCGCGCAGGCGGTCCTGCTCGACCGGGTGGCCTGCGAAGTGGACGGGCATGATGGCGCGGGTCCGCGGGGTGATCCGCTCCTCCACCAGCGAGACGTCCAGGTTCAGGGTGTCGGGCTCGACGTCGACGAAGACGGGGGTGATCCGCTCGTGGACCATCTCGTTGATGGCCGAGGGGAAGGTCATGCTGGGGGTGAGGATCTCGTCTCCCTCGCCGATCCCGGCCGCGACCATGGCGATATGCAGGGCCGCCGTGCACGAGTTCAGGGCCAGGCAGTGCCCGGCACCGGTGAACTCGGCCATCTCGGCCTCGAAGCGTCGGGTCTTGGGACCCGTGGTCAGCCACCCCGAGCGCAGGGTGTCCAGCACCTCCTGTTCCTCTTCAGGGCCCAGGCAGGCGCGGTTGTAGGGCAGGAACTCCGAACGTCGGGTGAAGGTCATCTCCTGGATCAACTCATCCTCCTTGGATGGAAGCCCGGTGCCCCCGCCGGGCACCGGCGGGCCCCCCCCGAGGCCACCAGGCTCTAGTGCATCTCGACCTTGCCGGCGGCGGTGCGGATGGGGATCTGGCGCAACCAGATGCCCTTCTCCCACCACTTGCGGTTCTCGCGGTACCAGGCGATGGTGCGCTCCAGGCCGTCCTCGAACTTGACCTTGGCCTCCCAATCCAGAAGGTTCTTGGCCTTCTCGGTGGAGGAGGTGTGGCGGAAGACCTGGCCCGGCCGGTCGCCGACGAAGACGATGGGCGAGTGGGTTCCGGTCATCTCCTTGACCATCTGGGCGATCTCCAGGACGCTGATCGAGCGGGCGGTGCCCAGGTTGATCACCTCACCCTTGAGGTTGTCCATCGGGGCGTGCATCAGCTTGTCCAGGGCCTGGCAGTGGTCACCGACGTACAGCCAGTCGCGCTGGGCGCTGCCGTCTCCGTGGACGGTCAGGGGCTCGCCCAGGAGGGCCGAGGTGATGAAGCGGGGGACCACCTTCTCCAGATGCTGGTAGGGCCCGTAGTTGTTGAACGGGCGGACGATGACCATGGGCAACTGGTAGGTGGCCCAGTAGGAGTACACCAGGCGGTCGGCCCCGGCCTTGGCGCTGGCATACGGGCTCATGGGCATCAGGCGGTGGTCTTCGTCCATCAGGTCGGCGCGGGCGGTGCCATAGACCTCGGAGGTCGAGATGTGGATCATCCGGTCGATCCGCTCCTGGTGCTTGAGGACCGCGTTGGAGACGACCTGGGTGCCCATCACGTCGGTTTCGAAGAAGATCCAGTTGTCGTAGATGGAACGGGTCACGTGGCTTTCGGCGGCAAAGTGGACCACGGTGTCGCACTGGCTGACCAGGGTGTCGACCAGTTCGCCGTTGCGGACGTTGCCGTACCAGAAGCTGAGGCGCCCGTGGCCGTTGTTGCCCGGGTTCATGTGCTGCTGGGGCAGGTTCTCCATGTTGCCGGCATAGGTGAGCATGTCCAGGACCACGACCTTGTAGTCGGGGTAGTTCTCGAGGATGTGGCGCACGAAGTTGCTGCCGATGAAGCCGGCCCCGCCGGTGACCAGGATCGTCTTGGACATCTAATCAACCTCCAAAGTGTGGAGCGGCTTGGGCTCCTGCGATGCTCCGGTGTGGGTGCGCCGGAGGATGGCCCGGCTCTCGGGGCCGTGGTGGAAGAGCAGGTCGACAACGGACATGTAGGGGACGAAGTCCGGTCCGCGCTGTCGGTACTCGGGATGGACATAACCGTGCCAGTGGACCTTCACCCCCAGGTCCTGGAAGGCGGATTCGTCGAGATAGGAGCGGGCCGCGTCTCCGGTGAGGTATTCGGTGGCGCCCAACTTCTCGCAAAGCCCGATCAGGCGGGCGGTCTTCTGGCCGGGGACGCCCAGCTTCGAGGAGCGCCGCACCTTCCAGGGCATGCCCAGCAGGTCGACCAGGGCCCGGAGCATCGCCAGGTCGAGATCGATCAGGAACTCCCAGTCCTGCTCGAGGACCCCGGCCAGGGCCGGGAACACCGTCGAGAAGAAGGGCGCCTTGGCGTAGGCCTGCTCCAGGCTGATGCGGTGCTTGCGCCGCCAGTCCTTGGTGGGGTCGATGGCCACCTCGAGGATCGGGGGGAAGTCCTGCCCCGCCAGGCGGACGGGGACCGTCAGCCAGGCCGGGCCGTTGGCGGTGAGGATCCGGTTCCGGTTGCGCCAGCCGTTCTTGTCGTACTGGACATCGTCGTACAGCACGAAGACGTCCGACCAGTCGTACTGGTCGAAGAAGCCCAGCCAGGGCAGGTAGGAGGGTTGCAGGACCACCAGCCTCAAGCTCTGCTGCCCCCTGCGTCTTGCCGGACGTTCGCATCCATTGCGGTCACCCCTGGGCGAGGCGGTCCCCAGGGACCGCGGGCGCCTGCCGGCAATACCAGAGAAGAGGTAGGACGCCCACCTGGGGGCTGAAGTAGTCCAGCATGAACTGCCGGCACCTGGCCCCGAGGTCCTTCCGCCTCTTCGGGTCCGCCACCAGGTCGGCCAGGGTCTGCGCCAACAGATCCGGCGTGGTGGAGATCCAGGGGAACTCCACGTCCAGGCCCCAGTATTCCCGGTGGCGGTTGATATTGAACTGGTCGAACGCCTGGACCACGGGCCGGCCGAGGAACATCGCCTCGTCACCGGAAAGGCCGTGGTACCCCCGCAACTGGTTGAAAGTCACGTCGCAATCCAGCCGGGCCTGCATCACGTCGTGATGAGGCCAGCCGGCGACCTGCCACAGTTCCGTTTGCCCGACGTTTCTCCTGCACAGCTCGCGGGCTGCGTGGAGGTAGGCCTCGGTGTCCTTGTGGTAGTAGAAGCGGGAGAGCGTGGGATGCGGCAGGCTGGGGGTCTGCAGGATGCGGACGATGCCATCCTCCTCCGAGAGGGGAGGCCTCAACTCGACGTCCTCCAGCGTGGTCGGAGGAAAACCCGCGTAGAAGTGGGCCTGGGGGAACATCCGAAGCAGATGGGGCAGCGGCGTCAGGACCATGCGACCGGGGCGCTGGTGGCGAGCCACGTCGCGATGGACCCGCTGACCGATGTACAGGTGCACCACCCTCCTGCCCTGGACGAAGGGGCGCAGATCCAGGTTCGCCAGGGGAGTCTCTTCGTCGTCGTCCTCGAAGAAGACGAAGCAGTCGGCGGCCTCGAGTTCCTCGAGCAGGCCCTGCGAGATCCCTTCGTCGGCGAAGACGGCGCGCGATTCCTCCTGGGGGTAGCCGATGTAGGGGTGGCGCGTCCGACACAGGGCCAGGGCCCGGTGGGGCGTGTGTCGGTTGACGGCCACCGCGTGGTTGAGCACCGACCCGGCGATGTTCTGGGAGTCGACGAAGACGACTCGCATCCGTTCCTTTTCCGGGAGCCGGAAGCGTTCCAGCCAGTCTTCGGGGGGGAGGTCCTCCTGCTCCAGTCGCAGCAGGAACATCGGCAACGCGCCGTCGGGGGCCTCGGCGTGGATCCAGGGGTCCTGCCAGAGGGGGCGTCCGCCGCCGCGGGCGCCCAACACCCGCGCGCGAATGCGCTCGGGGGGCGCCACGGCGCGGGCCAGGCGGCGCAGGTCGTGGCTGGCCGGGCCCAGGGCAAACTCGTTGTCGTAGTCTCCGTAGCGGAAGGTCGGGCTTCGGTGGGCCAGGGGCATGTTGACCGGCAGAAGGTGCAGCGAGCGGACTCGCGAGGCCGACCAGGCCGCAGCCAGGGCCCGTCCGGGGTCCTCCTCGGCGGCGGCGTGCAGGAGGTCCACCACGCAGTCCACCGGACCCTCCAAGGTCTGGGCGGCTCGCACCCGGGAGCGGGGAGCCAGCGCCTGCAGGGCTTCGGCGGCGCCCTCCGGGCCCAGGACCAGGCATTCGCCCTCCGGTAGCAGGACGGCCAGCTCTTGGAGGTGGGCCCACATCAACTCGCGCACCGGTCGGCGGGGAGCCAGGGGGACCCGATGGAAGGCGGGGGAGGGCTGGACCAGCCAGTCCCGCAGGACCTGCCAGTCTCCGGTCAGCATGGTGGTCCGCCGGTTGGCGGGCTGGTGTTCCGTGGCCGAGCGGACCCTTTCGGCCTCTTCCGCCTCCAGCAGGCCCAGGGCGTCGGGCGGCGTGCGCAGAAGCCATTCGGGGATCTGGTCCAGGGGCTGGTCCGGCCAGACCAGCGTGCGGATCCCCTCCAGCATCCAGCAGAAGTCCAGGGCCTGGTCGAAGGGAGGAAGCCCGTTGGGGAATACGGCAACTTTCGCCTTCTCCTCCACCAGGGCCCGCTTGACGGCTTCCAGCAGCCAGGCCTCCGAGTCCTGCGGGGCCGACAGCGAGAACTCTTCGTAGAACCGGTGGATCAGCGGGTTGTCCTGGATGGCCCACTCCTCGGGGGTGGCCACCAGCGACATCCCCTCCACCAGGCCCGAGTCCGCCAGGAAGCGGGCCAGGGGCAGCATGGCGCGGCCCTCGGCCTGGTTGCGGGTGAAGAGCAGGACGCGGGTCAGGGCCATCGCGCACCTCGCGTTGAGACCAACTCTGACATGGCGCATCCCCCTTCGCTCGGGGAGGGCAGCCCCCTCCCCGACGGGTTCGGGGCAGGATTTCGCGCCTCCGTGGGCTAACTCGTGGTGCCGCCGCACGAAGGGCTCCGGAGGACCATCCATGCAAGACCTGCTCACCCAGCCGCACCTGCAGACCGTCTATCATCGGGCTTTGCGTCGCCTGGGGCGGACTGGGAGTCCGGAGGAATCCGGAGAGGTGGACCAGGAGCTTCTCGACGCTTTGGCCCGCGAACTGTGCGCTGACCGCCGGGTCCCGGATGGCCTGCGTCGGGAGGTCCTGCGCGAGCTGGTCGGGCCCACCCCGGGGGGCCTTCAGGCGCTGGCCTGGCTGTGTCGCAACCAACCGGTGGAGGCCGGCGTCGCGATGAGCTTCGTCGCCGGCCTGTCGGCCGGGGATCCCACGCCGGACGCGCTGGATCCGCGCGAGGCCGTCGAGGCCCTGGAGTCCCTGATGCGGGCGATGGAGGCCTCGCGCAGCGGGCGCCTGGGGGTGGTGGTCCGGTTGTTGGGCAGCACGCTCTTCAGCGAGGCTGGACGCAGCGCCGGACTCAAGCGGGTCGTTGGGGGGCCCTGGTTGACTCCGGGCGATCGCCGCACCCTGGTCGAGTGGGCCCTGGGATTGGATGTCGCCGACGAGATCGCGGCCAGCTTCTCGCATTCCATTCCCCAGGCGCCGGTCAGCCTGGCCCGGACGGCGCTTCCCTGCCTGGTCGACCAGGGCGAGGACCTGGCCGGCGTGGTCCGCAGCGTGGTGGCCAACGCCGCCAGTTGGGCGGATCCGCGCCCCCTGCTGCAAGGCTTGCTGGACCTTCTCGAGCGCAGCGGGTCCGAGCTCCAGCCGGCCCTGCGCCGGCAGGCCCTGGATTTGTGCCGGCGCCACAAGGAGGCCCTGCTGCGCCGGCGCGCCTACCAGTTGGCCGCGAGTACCGAAGGGCCCGATTTCCTCCAGGAGGCCCTGCGCGATCGGGATTTCGGGGTCCGCTCGTGGGCTCTGAGCCGCCTGAACCGCTCGAAGACGCAGGACTGAAGAAGCCAGGGAGGGTCGGACCAATGAAGGTCGGTGTCTTGCGCGGGCGCGAGGACAGTTTCCCGGATGCGCTGATCGCGTCCCTGAACAGTCTGGATGCGGGCCTGCATGCGGAGTACCTGCACGTCGGTGGGACCACGGCGGGTGAGCCCTGTCCGTATCGGGTGATCCTGGACCGCATCTCGCACGAGGTGCCCTACTACCAGGTCTACCTCAAGCAGGCCTCCCTGCAGGGGACCTACGTGATCAACAACCCGTTCTGGATGAACGTCGACGACAAGTTCTTCGGATATGCCCTGGCCCAGCGCCTGGGGATCCCTGTTCCCCGGACCGTGGTCCTGCCCAACCGGGCCTACCTGGCCGACATCGACGCGGGCTCGCTGCGCAACATGTGGCCCATCGACTGGCCGGCGCGCCTGGCCGAGGTCGGCCTGCCCTGCATCATGAAGCCCGCCTTTGGCGGCGGTTGGAAGAACGTCTACAAGATCGCCTCGGTCGAGGAGGCCCAGGCGGCCTATGAGGCCTCGGGAACCCTGACCATGACGTTGCAGGAGTTCATCGACTGGGACGACTACATCCGCTGCCTGGGCATCGGGCGGCGGTCCGCCCGGGCCATCCAGTACGTCCCCCGTCCGCTGGGTCAGGGGGAGTACGTCCAGGACCGCTCGCGGATGAATCCCGAGCATCTGCGCCGGGCCGAGGAGTACAGCGTGCTCTTCAATGAAGCCATCGGCTACGACATGAACGCCATGGAGTTCGCGGTTCGGGGTGACACCCTGTACGCCATCGACATCACCAACTACGTCTGCGACTTCGACTTCCGCTCGCTGCGGGAGGCCCACTTCGGCTGGGCCGTGGATGCCATGAGCCGCTTCATCGTGGATGTGGCCCATTCCGGCGCGCGCAATGCGCCTTGCGCCCACTTCCCGCCGCTCCATTGAGTCCGCCCCCTCGGAGGAGCCGATGCCGGCTTGGAGAAGGCGCCTTCCCAATCCCGGGTGGAGGTATTCCATGAAAGAGGGCGGCGCTTGGAGTTCGGGCGGCTTGAACCTGGAGGACTGTCTGGAGCGGACGGTCACCCTGGTCATGCGGGATATCGGCCCCTTTGTCGATTGCAACATCGGGTTCCAGGACGAGAGGTCCCGAACCCTCACCGGGCGGCTGGTCGGCCTGGAGCCGGAGGTCGGCGTCTGGATCGAGCCGGAACAGGTGGCCAACCAGGAGAACCGTCCCGGGCAGGGGTGGCGGATCCTGGTGCAGTGGCGGGACATCCTGGTCTTGATGCAGGCCGAGACCAGCCAGACCCCGACCTTGTCCCGACTTCCCGAGAAGCCCATCGGCTTCCGCTCCCGGATGGAGTGAGCCCAGGGGCCCAGCCGGGAACCCCGACCGAGAATCGGCGAGGGATTTTATGTCCCCGCCAGGAGCAAAAAGTTGCGGTTTGCTTGAGGCAAATGAGACTTTTTGCGACGACGCGGGGGCGGAAAAAACCCGCCGAGGCGACCGAGGGGGTTTCCGGTTGGGTTCCTAGGGCCCGCGCGGGTCCCTTCTGCGGGTCCTGAAAACCAGCCCGGTCGGCCACCGGCCTCAAAGAGGAGTGCGGACATGAAGGTTCACCAGACCTACGATCTCC
>NZ_SIJA01000050.1:0-22318 GCF_012062385.1 Methanocorpusculum sp. GPch4
ATGCGAATTCTCGGGAACTGGTCAACGCTGCACCCCCCTTATTCTTTTGCAATAGTTTGTTTGTGTTTTTTTTTGTGTTGAGCGCAAGCTCTCATGTTTTGGTTGTCGTCCCTTCTTCTTTCGTCTTCTATCCGGATACCCTGGGGTATCCTGCATACAAGAAGAAAGAACGGGGAAAATGAAAAAAGAGCGGTTATTTTTCGCGATGATAATACAGCTCAAAATACACATCGCAGAGTTTTCCCTCTGCAATCGTATATTTTCTAAAATCATTCCCGTCATTCAGCGTATATTCACCTTCTGCATCCCGCTCCCAGAACAGATCATACTGACGTTTGAGCGTCCCGTCACCGGAATCATACCAGAACTCCGACACCGTCCCGTCATCTGCAAACACATACGTCAGCTGAAAAAACATTCCTCCGTCGGCATACTCCTGATCTGCATGCCAGATACCTGTGATCTCATCATTTTTCGGGTCCATATAACCAAGTTGTATGCAAATCATGGCGTATTAATATTTGCGCCATTGTAGGTCCGCTGGAATGGGTTTGTTGATAATGTAAAAAAACACCAATATTTTTCAGGTTATTCGCTAGATACTCTTCAAATAACTGATAAAAAATTCGTAGTTAAAGCCAGTATTATAGGTAAGCGCGTCCAATAATAGTGTATGAAGTACACAAAACTCGTATTCGCCGTTTTGGCAGTGATCATCGCTGGCGTAATCGCAGCAGGCTGCATCGCTCCGCAAAACAGCCAGACACCTCAGGGAGAGTGGATCCTTACCGGTATAGGTTCGGACAACACGCCCGTGATCGGCATAATCTCTCTAGAAATAACGGACACCGGCATCTCCGGAAACAGCGGGGTAAATGCCTACTTCGGCTCAGTTACCTTCGGTCCTGAAAACAATCTCACCATCACCGGTCTTGGATCGACAAAAATGGCGGGACCTGCAAATCTCATGCAGCAGGAACAGAAATACTACAACACCCTCAAAGCCGTAACCGGCTGGAAGATCATCGACGGGACCCTCACTCTCACTGACAACACCGGATCCGCGCTCCTTACATTTGCCGATGCTGCAAAAAGCCCGGCCGGAACCTGGACGCTTGATTCCGATCCGTCAGTGACCCTGTCCATCCTTCCCGACGGGACCATAAACGGCCGCGCCCCGGTCAACAGCTACTTTGGGACCTACACCCTCTCAGTCAGCAATGGTCTCGCCTTCGCCGGCATCGGCTCGACCCTCATGGCAGGAGACGACCAGCGAATGCAGACTGAGTCGGCCTTCTTCACCGCGCTGAACAACGTATCCGGCTGCAAACTTGAGAACAGCACCCTCCGTCTCACCGACAGCGCAGGAGCCGTTCTCCTGACCTTCACCAAAACCCCTGCCATCGTTGGAAAATGGCTTCTTGCATCTGATCAGAATGTTACCCTGCACTTCAATGCCGACGGATCATTAGGCGGACTGGCTCCGGTCAATGTCTACGGCGGATCGTATACGGCCGCAGACAGCACCCTTTCAGTCGGTGACGACATCATCTCGACTATGATGGCGGGAACAGATGAAGAAATGCAGGCTGAATTTGCCTTCTTCGCTGCGCTCAAAGCATCAGCCGGCTACAAGATCATCGACGGAAGCCTGATCATCACCGACAAAGACGGAACAGAACTTCTGGTCCTTCTTCAGGGATAACCTCCCTCTTTTTTCAGACTGTGCAAAAATCGTGCCGCACGTCCATCTTAATCATTCAGAAAAAGAGCAAGCTGATGAAGATCAGCAGAAATGATTCAGTCGTAACGTTTCGGCGTACATGCATGTCCGGCGATAAACTCGCGGATCAGGTGCGCTGCGACCATCGCCGTTTGCCCCGCATCATTTGGGAGGACCTCTACATAATCAAAGCCGACCGCCTGTTTTGCCAGGGCGCGGATCACCTCACGCACATCACCCGGGGTAAGTCCGAATGGTTCGGGCGTTCCAAGACCCGGCGTCAAACAGCTGTCGATCGAATCTGCATCGATCGAAAGATACAAAGACTCTGTTCCGACAAGCTTTGCAACGTCAGCCAGTACAGAACCGATCCCCCTGCTTTTCACCTCATCCGCCGTAAAGACATGATACATCTCCCGTGCACGGACAAACTCCTCCCTCGATCCGCTGCGCGCTCCGATGATGATGATTTGTGAAGTAACGTCATGCACCCGCGCCGTCACGCAGTCATGATTAAACGGCGACCCGCGATACTCATCCTGCATATCAAGATGGGCATCACAGACAACATACCAGGTTGGCTGCAGAGCTCTCACCGCTCCGATCGTTACTGAATGCTCTCCGCCCATCATCACCGGGATCTTTTCATCTTTGATAAGATCCAAAACAACATCCTCCACCTGATCGACAACCAGATCCGGCAGACACTCTGCATACAGATCACCCATGTCGTGAAACGGGATATCTGGAAGTTCTATATCATAATAGGGATTGTAGGTCTCGATATTATAGGAGGCTGCACGGATCGCCGCCGGCGCATCCCGGCATCCCGGCTTATAAGATGTTGTTCCGTCAAAAGGGACGCCGAATATTCCATATGCTGCGTCAGAATATGCAGTTTCCGCATCCGCAAAAAGAGTGTTAGAAAAAGACTGCATAGATGGAATTATTGTGCAGTCTTAAAGGTCAAGCTTGCGCTTGCCAAGCGACTCGATGTAAGGAACTTCCTGAGCCGGCTGGAATGATGCCAGAACGTGTGCGTCCTCTACAATTAATTCAAAGTTATTGAAGTCTTTCATATCCATGAACGTGACAACGTTTCCTGCGATCGTCAGGATCTGTCCGGTCTTTCTCTCAACGATCGGTGCATAGACCGTCGCCGATGTCGGTGAGACGACTGAGCGTTTCTGTCCGTCGAAAAGACCGACTACATCTAAACGCGCCTTAGCTGCTCCGTGTTTTCCTGGTTTGGAGATGGAGATGCTCTGGATCTTGCATGGTTCATCGTCGACGACAACGTAACGACCTTCTTTCAGTTTTCCAACTTCAGTCTGTTCCTTCATAGTATATCTCTCTAAGTATGGGAGGTAATTGCTTATGAGTGTTACTACACCCCGTGGGCGGGCAAGTATTCATGTGGATATCCCGCCAATAGAACTAATACGTATGGATCCCGCAGAGTTTCTTTCAGTTTGCGATAAAATCGCGCCCATGGTTGAGGAAGCGCTGGCTCCCCTCATCGGGACAGAGTACGGCGCCGCAGAACTCTGCATGGGTGCGGACAACACCCCGACCGAACGTCTCGATAAAATCGCCGAAGATATCATCCTCGCTGTGTTCCGGTCACGAAAAGTCTGCAGAGCCGTCCTCTCTGAAGAAGCCGGCCTGGTCACCGACATTGGCGGAGAATCCGGTCTCGCCTATCTCGATCCGGTCGACGGCTCATTCAATGCCGGCGCGGGCATTCCCTTTTATGCGCTGTCGATCGGATTATCCGAAGGAGGGGTCATGACCGCAGGTTATGTCAGAAATCTCGCGAACAAAGAGACCTTCACGGCGATCCGCGGCAAAGGCGCCTTCCTTGACGGACGCCCGATCCGTGTTTCGAAAAAAGCCGAGCTGAACATCTCGGCAATGAGCATCTACGCACGTGCGCCGGAGATGATCTCCCTTCTCGAAAAGGGTATGCGTACCCGCCGGGGACGAAAACTCGGCGCCTCTGCGCTGGAACTCTGCTATGTCGCCTGCGGAAGGCTCGAAGGATTTTTGGATCTTCGCACAACCCTGCGGATCACCGACGCCGCCGCCGGGATGTTCATCTGCGAAGAGGCCGGAGGCATTGTTACGCAGCCTGACGGATCGCCGGTTGCGTTTCCCGATGATGTATGCGCCGGCCGCCCTCTCCTCGCGGCCAACCCGGTGATCCACGCAAAAGTGTCAGAGATACTGAGGTCAAAATGAAGATCTGTATCGTATCCCGGATAGATTATAAAGAGCCGGTCGAACTTGCCCAGTCGATCGGTTGGATGCTTCGCGACCTGGGTCACGAAGTCGTGTATGAACAGTCGGTTGCCGCCGAACTCGGCTATACGCCTGTCTCGCTGTCGGAGGATTTCTCAGCCGATCTTATCGTCGTTCTCGGCGGTGACGGCAGTGTGCTCCGGACCATCCGGATGCTGGACCGCCAGGTCCCTGTCGTCGGGATCAACCAGGGGCAGGTCGGGTTTTTAACGGATATCGAACGGGACAAAGCTGAAGAGATCCTCTCCTCCCTTTCCCTGCCGCTCCCTCTTGATCCCCGCATGCGGATATCCATAGAATACAATGGCAGATCCGTCGGATCGGCGCTCAACGAGGCGGTCATCGTGACCTCCCGGCCGGCAAAGATCCTCAAGTTTGAGGTGTTCATCAACGGAAAACAGATCGATGAGTTCCGTGCGGACGGGCTGATCATCGGGACGCCGACCGGTTCGACCGCCTATGCGATGAGTGCCGGCGGGCCGATCGTCGACTCGACGATCGAAGCGATGCTTTTAGTCCCGCTTGCTCCCTACATGCTCTCTTCGCGCCCGTACCTGATCAACTCTAAAAGCGAAGTCGAGATCCGCCTTGTCTCCGTCAAACCCGCGCTGCTGGTGATCGACGGTCAGGATCAGTATGAAATCGGTGAAAATGCCAGACTGCTCATCCGAAAATCCTCACAACCCGCTCTCTTCGTCGATGTTGGCAGAGGATTTTTTGACAAGGTCGAGCAGAAACTGCGTCTTCTATGAACGATATTAAATAATCAAATGACGTATTTTACCTCATGACAGATTATGCAAAAATCTCGGCGACCCTTAAGGAAGCCCTTCACCTTACCGGCTCGCCGGTCGCGGTAAAACTCGCATCGTCTCCTGAGCAGATCCCTGCCGGCATCCCTGAGATCGAAGAGACCGTTCGTCATTGTCGGATGGTCTCCCTCGCACGGGAAGGAAAGATCTTTTTTGCACCTGACGCCAAACATCAGTGCGGCGGGGGTGCCTGGGTCCTTGGTCTGCGTGAGATCGGTCCCTCGATGGACTCCGGCGAACACTACCTGAAACTTGGAAAGTACAGTTCGCTTGGTGCAAGCAAACGCACTGTATATACTGTTCCTGCTCTGCCGCTTTCGACTTACGCTACGGTCTATGCCCCCCTGGAAAAAGCAACCTTCGTTCCGGATGTCGTGATCATCTTCGCCAATCCGTTTGCCATGCTGAAACTTGCCCAGTCTACGCTTTTCCGGCTTGGCGGAAGGCTCTACCCTGAGTTTGCCGGCATCCAGTCGATCTGCTCGGATGCGACCGCCTATGTGTATCAGAACGGCGAACCGAACTTCTCTCTCGGGTGTGACGGTTCACGCAAATTCTCCGGCATCTCCGACGAAGAGATGGTCGCCGGTCTCCCGGCCGAGCGGCTGGAAGAGTTGGCTGAAGCCGTTTTGAAGGTCACGACCGCCCCGGGTTCGAAAAAATAACTCCCCTTTTTTTACCACAAGCCGGTGATCCATCCGTAGATCCCGTACACGACACAGCCGATCGCCACGATCATCAGCACGATGTACATCAGACTTGGTCTTGTCCTTTCATCCGCATCCATACAACCATGTTGTTTGTCTGACGATATAAGGCTCCCGCAGAGCAAACTATTAAACGGCTGAAACAAATTATTAAGACGATGATTCATATTCGACGAGATGTCTGCGGATACTGCGGAGCCTGTGTTTCCGTCTGTCCGAGAGGGGCCCTCGAACTCATCGATGCCTATCTGACCGTTGACGAGACCCTCTGTAAAAGCAAATGTAAGATTTGTTCTACGGTCTGCCCGCTTGGGGCGATCGTACTGGAGGAACAATGAAGGAAGCATACGATGTTTTGGTTGTCGGCGGAGGTCCTGGGGGAGCTCTCGCTGCAAAGGCCGCTGCCGAGCAGGGTCTTTCCGTTCTCCTCGTCGAAAAACGCCCGGCGATCGGGGCCCCCGTCCGCTGTGCGGAGGGTATCGGCAAGGAAGCGCTGGCAGAGTTCATCGATCCCGATCCGAAATGGATCGCTGCTGATCTCGACAAGGCGGTTTTGATCGGACCTGACGGAACGAAGTTCACCATCGGCGGCGAACATGCCGGAGGAAAAGTCGGCTACGTTCTTGACCGGAAGGTTTTCGATCGTGAACTGGTCTGGCAGGCCGCCGAGGCAGGCGCCGAGATCCAGGTACACGCTCGTGCGTCCGCTCCGATCATGATCAACGGCAAGGTCTCCGGCGCTGTTATCCATCAGCATGGAAAAACCTATGAAGTCCGTGCCAAAGTCGTTATTGCGGCCGATGGTGTCGAGTCGAAGTTTGCCAAATGGGCGGGGATCAACACGACCGTTCCGCTTGCCGAGCTTGAGACCTGCGCCCAGTACATCGTGAACGATATCGACATAGACGAACGGGCAAATCTGTTCTACTTCTCATATACGGACGCACCCTGGGGTTACATCTGGGTTTTCCCGAAGGGTCACCGGTGTGCGAATGTCGGTATCGGCATTGCCGGAACGAAATCCGGCGAAGGGCACCGTGCGAAGGATTATCTCGACCGGTTCATTGCCCGTGAGTTCCCGAACGGAAAGATCACCGAGCTGATCGTAGGCGGCGTCTCCGTCTGCAAACCGCTGGAATGCACGGTCGCCGACAATCTGCTCATCGTCGGCGATGCCGCCCGTTTATCCGATCCGATCACCGGCGGAGGTATCTACAATGCGATGTACACCGGAAGGCTTGCGGGCGAAGTCGCCGCATCCGCGCTGAAAAAGGGGGATACCTCGAAAAAAGCGCTGATGGTGTATGACGAGACCTGGCGAAACGGCCACCTTGGTCATGCCCTTGCAAGAAACTATGCGGTAAAAGAGGCGTTCATCAAAATGGATGATGCGAAGTTCAACTCGATCGTCCATTCGATGACGGATCTTTCTCTTGATGAGATCACGGTCAAATCACTGGTGATTGCAATATTCAAGGCAAACCCCTGGCTCGCTCTTGAGCTGCCGCGGTTGCTTCTCACCCTCTAAATCTTTTTTTATGTCCAGATGATGTCAGGCATCTCCCGCAGCGGGATGTTTTTGAATGTGTATTTTGGGTGACCGGCAAGGAGTGCGAACTGCGCTTTGCAGGTGTCAGGAATGCCGAGGGTTTTTGTAAGCTGCGGGAATGCGCCCAGAAGGATCATGACAAATCCTGCCCAGCAGGTCCCGAGCCCGATCGACGGGGCATAGATATCAGCATAGGTGAGGGAGATGATGCTGTCGACAAGACCCAGGTCTTCTTTAGGATCGGCAGCTGCGATGAGAAGCGCGGGGGCGTTTCTGCAGACAACATCGTTTCCTGCATCCAGTTTCCGCAGAAGTCCGGATGCGAGCCCGTACATGCGGTGTTCCTTTGGAACCGTTCTGAGGAGTTCGGCGGCTGCGGAGACGAATGCCTTTACTTTTTCCGGGTCATTGACGACGATCCAGATGACGGGATGTGCATTACATCCTGACGGCGCATGGGCGGTTATCGCGATGAGTTCTTCGCATTCGTCGTCTGATACGGGCGTGTCTTTCCAGCGGCGGATAGACCGGCGGCTTTTGAGATGGCGGGCAAGGATCTTTTGGTCGGCGAAACCAGCCGGTTCGGTTTCCAGATCGATATGCATGGCGCCGGTCGGGCAGACGGCTATGCAGTGTCCGCAGGATATGCAGTCAGGTCCGGGATGGACGACCGGGGAGGCGTCTGCATCCTGCCGGATAATGTTGTTTGGGCAGATGTCAGTGCACGATCCGCAGGTGGTGCAGATCCCGTAGTTTATCATAATATGGCCGGAAAGGTTGGTCATATGCTAGTATTGGACTGCGGATAAAAAAAGTGTGCGGTCAGAGGTTTTCTGCCGCGGCGATGAAAGGTTTGGCGCCGGTGACCCTTCTGAAGAGTTTGAGCATCCACTTCTCTTTCCAGGTGTAGTTGAAGCTTCCTCCGGATGCATTCGGGTGCCCTCCTCCGCCGAACTGTCTGGCTATGAGGTGGCTGATCTCCGGAACACTGCGGAGAGAGAACTTTCCATTGTCGAAGACAAGAAGTTCGATGTCGGTTTTCAGCTGCCTGCGTGCTTCTGCTGAGGTCTCGCTTGGGTAGCCGTAGGCCGGCATAACGGCGATCGTGTATTTTCCCCGGTATATTTTCGCGGCTCTGATGCTTTTTTTCATACACTTGTTTTTGTCGTGCTCGATTTTCTCAAAGATGCGGGAGACTTCTTCGTCGATGATGATTCCTTTCGCGAGTTTGTCCCGGATGAGTCTGAGGTTTTCCTGTTTGGAGGTGACAATGCCGAGTTTTGCGGATCTTGGGTCCTGGTGTTTCCAGAGGTCGTAGTCACATACAACGCCGGCAACTTCGCGTGCGCTTTGATTGTCTTTGGCAAAGACCGAGGCAACGACGCCGGTGGCACATTTTGTCGTGTCTACGATGAGGGTCTGGACAAACGGTATGACCTTGTGTTTTTCCGCCTCGGTCCATTTGTGGTGGTCGTACCACTGGATGATCCAGCCTGCTGCGTGGGCTTTTCGTATCTGGTCTTCGACGCCGTTTTGATAACCGAGATCGCTGATGATGAGGGTGTCTCCTTTCCCGTTGCATCCGCCAACCTGCGCGAGAAACCAGCCGAACCGCCCGACGGATGAGAAGAGGGTGAGGATCTCGTCGCCGAATGTCATCCGGCAGACCGCATCCGATCCTGCGGCGTCCAAGTCGTTATGGGTCAGGTGGACGATATGTGTGGTTCGTCCGACGATTTTTTCCTGAAGGGTCTGTTTATTGGTTCCGTTTTTTGTATTGGCGCTCTTGACCATTGTGTAGTAGTGGGTTTTTGGAATGGATAAGGTGTTTGAGAGATGCAATCAGATTATTATAAATAGTTATTATGCTAACATTAGTTACGCAAGAGCCTTTATAGCTCAGTCGGGAGAGCGCCAGACTGAAGATCTGGTTGTCGCCGGTTCAATTCCGGCTGAAGGCATGCTATTGTCCTTTTTTTTAAATTGTGATCACCGCTATTTATGTGATTTGTTGATCGTCGATAATTTCGCGCAAGTTCTATTAAAAAAAGTAAAAATTATGAATACATCCCGTCGGGGATCGGCGTGAGCTTTGCGTTCCTTCCCTGTTTCACCGCCGTTATCGCCTGAACAAAATCCTCTCCGGAGATCTTTGTCCTCCCTGCCCGGACGGCGTTCATACCTGCCTCAACACAGATGGCCATAAGCTCAGATCCGTTCATATTCTCCGTCTCCTTCGCGATCTTCTCCAGTGAAACGGTCCTGTTCAGATGCATCTTTTTTGTGTGGATAGCAAGGATCATTCTCCGTCCCTCCTCATCCGGAAGCGGGAACTCAATGATCCGGTCGAATCTTCCCGGGCGGAGCAGCGCCTGATCCAGAATATCCATCCGGTTCGTCGCCGCGATGATCTTCACATTTCCCCGGGTATTGAACCCGTCAAGTTCGGATAACAGCTGCATCAGTGTCCGGTTCACCTCATGATCCCCGGCTGAATACGCCTCATTGCTGCGTGAGGAACCGATCGCGTCGATCTCATCGATGAATATGATCGCCGGCGCCTTTTCCCGTGCAAGGGCAAACAGCTCTCTGACGAGCCGCGCCCCCTCTCCGATATACTTCTGCACGAGTTCGGACCCCACGACCCGGATGAATGCGGCGTTCGTCTCATGAGAAACCGCTTTTGCGAGCAGCGTCTTTCCCGTACCCGGCGGACCCACAAGCAGGACCCCTTTCGGCGGCTCGATGCCCACCTTTTCAAACAGCTCCGGTTTCAGGAGCGGGAGTTCCACCGCTTCCCGGAGAAGAATCTTCTGCCGGTCGAGTCCGCCGATATCCTCGTAGTTCACCTCAGGCGCCCTCTCCACCTCCATACCCGAGATCATCGTATCATATTTGTTCGGCAGCACCTCTACAAGAACAAACGACTGGGGATGCAGAGCGCACTGTCTTCCCGGAACAAGCTCCGCTGAATTGACTGTCTCGCTCACTTTCGAAAGAAACTGCGGGCCTGTCGTGCTTCGAACGATGACCCGCTCACCGGATGCGAGCGCCTCAATCGTTCCGATCACCAGCGGAGGAGTGCGATATTGTTCCAGCTCGCCTTTGAGTTTTTTTGCCTCGCGTTTATACTGATCCCTTTCCGATTCCACAGCTGCCGACTGCAGTCTGAGCTGCCGGACCGTCTCACGCAGCTCGTAGTTGCGTCCCTCGAGGGCAATATTGGTCTTTCTGAGTTGTGCAAGCTCCTCTGATGAAATAACCGGTTCTACCGAGATGGTCGGCTTGATCACATCCGGGTCGTCATCCTGCCCTGGTTCAGTCATGGTATTACCCTATGTTTGGTATATCTGATGAATTGAGTAAAGTATCTTTCGGAATGCCGTATCTGGTGTTTTGAGGAAAATGCTGAAAAATCATCTGACTGCGGACCCTTCGGCTGTCCACTGATTGCCGGATAGGAAAAGGGTTAATGTATGCGAGGGAAAATATAGATGAGCGAGTATATCATGCAGACAGAATATTGTGAGTTATGCGGGGCAGCAATGACAAAGAAAGGCAAACTGGTGCAGATCGAGGGGGCTAAACCCATGAGGGTTTGTGATAAGTGCGCCAAACTCGGTACCGAGGTCCAGGCTCCCCGTGCTCCGGTCCAGTCGTTCGGCCGCCCGACGGTCGTGACGAAGACCCCCTCAAAGGGAAGTCAGCAGCAGGCGAACCGCAAGCGGGATATGTTCGATTTCATCGAGGGCGATATCGTTGAGGATTATCCTCAGAAGATCGCAGCCGCCCGCCTGGCAAAGGGTTTTTCCCAGAAGGATCTTGCGTTTGTTTTGAAGATGCAGGAGGGAGATATCAAGAAGTTCGAACGCGGCGACCGTGCGCCGACCGAGGCGGAACGAAAGAAGCTTGAGAAGGAACTTGACATCGTGCTTCTGGATACGGCAGATGATGATGATAAACTGCAAAAGGGCGGGGTCGCGTCGACAACGCTCGGAGATGTTCTGCAGGTGAAGAGGAAATAATGTCGTCGCCGCTTATTCTTGTGAACTTCAAGTCATATCGTGAAGGGGCGGGCAATTCGGCAGGGCAGATCGGTTCTGCCGCGGAGCTCGTTATGCAGGAGTCAGGGGTCACGATCGGGGTCGCTCCGCAGTTTGTGGAGCTGCACCCGTTCTGCAGGCATTACGAGATCCCGGTGTATGCTCAGCACATCGATGCGGTGGAAGGGGCATTCACCGGCAGGATCCCTGCATTCACCGTGCGGGCGGCGGGCTGCGTGGGTTCGCTGATCAATCACTCGGAACGCCGGCTGACGATCGCGGAGATCGAGGCATGCGTGGAGGCGGCGAAGTTCAATCATCTGGAGTCGGTGGTCTGCACGAATAATGTGGGAGTTTCCGCGGCGGCGGCGGCGTTTTCGCCGACATATGTCGCGGTCGAGCCGCCGGAGCTGATCGGATCAGGAATCTCGGTCACAAAGGCGAATCCGGATATCATCAGAAACTCGGTCGCTGCAGTGAAACGGATCAGCCCGGAGGTGAAGGTCCTCTGCGGTGCAGGCATCCAGTCGGGTGAGTGCGTGAAGACCGCGGTCGATCTTGGAGCGGACGGTGTTCTGCTGGCTTCAAGCGTGGTGAAGGCAAAGGATCCGGAGGCCGTGCTCCGCGATCTGGTGTCTCTGCTGTAAAATACTCTGATCTTCTTTTTTTCGGTCTGATTTTATCCCCGGGTAAATGATTAAGGGGATTGGGCGGTCAACAATAATTATGATGAAATGACTGCAGGAATACTCCTCTGCGGAGAGATCAGATGAACACTGCGGATAAGCCGATCATCGCGGCGTTTCCTTTGCGGGGAGAATGGCTCTCTCCAAACACGCCCGGGACAAAAATACCGAGTCACGGCACAGACCGGTTTGGAACACGCTACGCGTATGACTTTATTCAGGTGAACTGGACGCGAAAGGGCCGCCCTGCCTATCGCGTGAGTTTCCTGCACTATCTTCTCTTCGGGGTCCCGTTAAAGGAGTATTACTGCTGGGGCCAAAACGTGTATGCGCCGTGCGGCGGTATCGTTCTCCGGGCAGAGGACGGCTGCGAAGAACGGCCGCGCACGCATTTTCTCTCGGACCTTGTCAACGCATACAAAAATGCGCATTATTTCGATCCGGCAAAGGACGATGTACAACAGGTTGCGGGCAACTACATCATTCTGCAGTGCGGCAAAAATGTCTACGCTGCGCTCGTCCATCTTCAAAAAGGATCGATCTCCGTTACTCCTGGACAGAAGATCAGCAAAGGGGATCTGCTTGGAAGAGTAGGTCACTCCGGCAATTCGTTTGCTCCCCATCTGCATTTTCAGCTTATGGACAGCAGCGACATAGCGACGGCAAACGGCATTCCGTGTGCTTTTGAAAAGTATGAGGTCTGTCAAAACGGCGTATGGACCCCGGTTTCTAACAGTATTCCGACAAATAAAGACAAAATCAGGGCGTCTCCGCAATCATTCTGATCAGGATGCTCCCCCTCTTTTCTGCCGTTTTCACGGCCTCTCCGAAGTATGTTTTTGGAAACTCTTTATTATTAATATGTCTGTCGATAATACACTTAGTATACAAAAGATAGCGAGGTAAAAAAACATGTATTGTCAGCAATGTCAGGAATCAAAAATCCCCGCCTGCTCCCTTGGGGGCGTATGCGGAAAAAGCAAAACGACCGCCGCATATCAGGACGCCGTCCTCTATGCCCTCTCGGGACTTGCCTACCGGCTTGAAGCCGCAGGAAAAACCGTCGACCCGTTCGCTGCAGAAGTTCTCTTCGCAACGCTCACCAACGTCAGTTTCGACAACGCCCGCTTTTCTGTCTATCTCGAACGGATCATAGCCCAGAGAGACAGACTCCCCAAAGTCGCTGGCGAACCTGCCGAGTGCTCCTGGAATCCCTCCTCCGAAGAAGACATCATAAGCGCAAAAGAGATCTCCCTTGACGCAATCGAAAATGCAGACATCCGCTCTCTGTATTCTCTGCTTCTCTTCGGACTCAAAGGTCTTGCAGCCTACTACTCCCATGCAGTCGTCCTTGGAAAAACCGACGACACCATTCTTTCGTTCATCACCAAAGGTCTTGCCTCCCGGTCAAAACCGCTCTCGGCGGATGAAAGGACCGCGCTTGTTCTCGAATGCGGAAAGGTCGGCGTCACCTGCCTTGCCCTTTTGGACACGGCAAACCACGCATACGGCGTCCCTGAGATCACCAAAGTCAACACGACGCCGGCAAACCGCCCGGGGATCTTAGTTACTGGTCACGACTTAAAAGACCTCAAAGACCTCCTGCAGGCAACGCAGAATGCAGGCATCGACATCTACACCCACGGCGAAATGCTTCCGGCGCATGCCTATCCCGCATTAAAAAAGTATCCGCACCTCAAAGGAAACTACGGAACCTCCTGGGCCAACCAGAGAGCGGAGATGGCGAAATTCAACGGCCCGATCCTGTTTACGACCAACTGTCTTGTGCCGCCCGGACCGGAGTATAAACACCTCGTGTTCACAACCGGCGCCGTCGGCTTCCCCGGATGTCACCACATCCCCGACTCGCCGAACGGAAAGGACTTCTCGCTCCTGATCGATCTTGCCCGCAGAGCTGCTCCGCCTACCGATCTGCACACGCCGGAACTTCTTACCGGCTGTGCCCACGAGGCGGTACTTTCGCTCGCCGGCAAAGTGATCGAACTCATCAACACCGGAAAGATCAGACGGTTTGTAGTAATGGCAGGCTGCGACGGCAGAGATCCGGCACGAAGCTACTACACAGAATTTGCCAAAGCTCTCCCGAAAGACACCGTTATCTTAACTGCGGGATGCGCAAAATACCGGTACAACGCCCTTGACCTCGGCGACATCGACGGGATCCCCAGAGTTCTCGATGCAGGACAGTGCAATGATTCCTACAGTCTTGTGGTCATCGCCCTTGCCCTTGCTGATGCCTTCAAATGCGGCGTAAACGAACTGCCGATCTCCTACAACATCGCCTGGTATGAACAAAAGGCGGTCCTTGTGCTGCTCGCTCTCCTCTCGCTCGGCGTCAAAGACATCATGCTCGGTCCCTCCCTCCCGACCTTCGTTACACCGGCCGTTTTAGATGTCCTCGTCAAGACGTTTGGTCTGCAGCCTTCAACGACCGTTGATGCCGACTTACAAACCCTTAAGTGTGTGTAACCACACACTTCCCTATTTGGAACAGGATCATGCTGAGAAAAATCATCAGAATCGACGAAGAAAAATGCAATGGATGCGGAGAATGTGCCAAGGCCTGTCATGAAGGCGCCATCCAGATGGTGGACGGCAAGGCAAAGCTCGTTTTCGAGAACTACTGTGATGGTCTTGGCGACTGTCTTCCCGTCTGTCCGACGGACGCGATCTCGTTTGAAGAACGGGAAGCCCCGGCATATAACGAAGCTGCCGTGAAAGAGGCAAAAATGAACGCACCCGCTCCCCTTCCCTGCGGATGTCCCGGGACCGAATCGAAGGTCATCAAACGCGAGCAAACCTGCAATGTCGACGCCCCCTCTCCACAGTCCAGCCAGCTCTCTCACTGGCCTGTGCAGATCAAACTTGTTCCGGTCAATGCCCCGTATTTTGACGGCGCACATCTGCTGATCGCGGCGGATTGTACTGCCTATGCGTACGGGAATTTCCATAATGAGTTTATCCGGAACAAGACGGTGATCGTCGGCTGCCCGAAACTGGATGCGGTCGATTATACCGAAAAGCTGACGGCGATCATCAAGAATAATGATATCCAAAGCATGACCGTTGTCAGAATGGAGGTCCCGTGCTGCGGAGGTCTCGAAGCAGCTGCCAAGAATGCTCTCAAAGCCAGCGGGAAGTTTATTCCCTGGCAGATCGTGACCATCTCAACGGACGGCAGGATCATTTCGTGAACCGGAAACGAACCTGGTTCAAGTAATTTTTCACGCTCCTCCTAAACGCAGTGAAGCAGACGGATCTCTCCGGTCTGCAGCCTTTTTTTCGTCGCTTTTGAAAGTCACCAGCCTTTTGGATGTCTGATTTATCACACAAACCTTTATCTTTGTATAAACGAATGGGGAAATCAGTCCAAGATTGTGCTGAATGACCGAGTATTTGCATGAGAGCGCTGAGGACTGAGGTTACAAAAATGAGCACATTATTTGATTTAACCGGCAAAGTGGCCGCCGTTACCGGCGCCTCTTCAGGTCTTGGTCTGCAGATGGCAAAAGCGCTTGCCCGTCAGGGAGCCGATGTGGCGCTTCTTGCGCGAAGGATCGAAAAATTACACGAGGCAAAAGCTGAGATCGAGAAAATTGGAGTGCGCTGCCTCCCGGTCCAGTGTGATGTTTTAGATAATGCGCAGATCACTGCGGCTGTTAAAACCATCAAGGATCATTACGGAAAGATCGACATCCTCGTAAATAATGCCGGCATCGGGCTGTTTGCCCCTGCCGAAGAGACCCCTGACGAACTCTGGAACAAAATGGTCGATATGAACCTCAGCAGTGTGTTCTTTGTCGCCCGCGAGTTCGGCAAAGAGATGGTCCGAAATAAGTACGGCAAGATCATCAACACGGGATCGATCCACAGCAGTGTGGCGATGTCGGGTCTGCCGCTCAGCGCCTACTGTTCGACCAAAGGCGCGGTCCTGATGATGACCAAGGCGCTCGCAAACGAATGGGCAAAGTACAATATCACGGTCAATGCGATAGGTCCGGCCTACTTCCCAAGTGAAATGACCGATGCGGTCATAAGCGACCCGGCGTTTCAGGAGGTCGTCAAAACCTACTGCCCTATGCAGAGAACAGGAAGAGAGGGCGAGCTCGACGGTGCTGTCGTCTACTTCGCATCGGATGCATCCAGCTATACTACCGGGCAGCTTCTGTCAATTGACGGCGGCTGGACCGCGATCTAGGTTTGGATCCGGGCGTCCTTACCCATCCTATTTTTTTGCTGAAAAGTTGTGATAAGAGGGAATAATGTGGCTGCGGGCGTGAGGCGGGACCTTGTGGTCCCTTTGTTGAGGCGGGTTGGATGCGGAACGCGGCCGACCTCAGCTGAGCAAACCGATGGTTTGCGGCCAAGCCGATAGACTTGCGAGTAAATCTTTGATTTGCGGCCAGCGACCCGCACGCAAAAAGCAGCCGGCCAAACACCCCGGGAAAGATCCGGGAGTACCGTAAAATGCTTATAACAACCCCTCTAAATTGTTAGTCAATGATACCCTCCTCGTCACTCTCGGAATTTTTCGCAGGTCTACGCAGCATTGGACTGTTCACACGTCTGTTTTCCTGGAAAAAGGTGATACGCCGCGGTGACGACGCATATGCCCGGTATCAGGCCGAAGAAAACGAGGCGGGGAGACGATACCGGGAGATCGAGATCCGGCTCGATCAGCTATCCGGCGAGCTGCAGAGGGAGAGAGGAAAAAACGCATCCCTTGAAGCCTTGCGGGACGCAGAGAGAAAATCCTCTCAGGATACAAGGGACAGATTCGAGGTGACCGCACGGGAACTTGAGATCACCAGAGGAAAACTCTTCGGCCTTGAACGGGCACGTGACGAACAGAGCCTCGCCGAAACCGAGCGCAGACAGGAAGAGAGGGCGAGATACCTAAGCCTGGAATCAGCCTATGCAGAACTCGCCGAACAGCTCAGCCTTGCCAAAGGAAAGATCGCCGCAGTCGAAGGCGCCCGCGAAGAACAGGCCCTCGCCGAAACCGAGCGCAGACAGGAAGAGATGGCGAGATACCGGAGCCTGGAATCAGCCTATGCAGAACTCGCCGAACAGTTCAGCCTCGCCAAAGGAAAAATCGCAGCCCTCGAAAGCCTGAGAGACGAACAGCTGTCCGCCGAAGCCTCCCGGAGAAAAGAAGAAGCCCAAAAATATCAGGAACTCAAGGAAAACCTTGACGAGGTCACCCGCGACCTGATTACGGCAAAAGAGCAGCTCTCCGGTCACGAAAGCGTCCGCGAGGAGCAGGCCGCCGAATACAACCGCAAAATCGAGCGGATCAACACCCTTTACGACCAGCTCAAAAGCGACCGGGAAACGCTCGCAAACGAACAGATGAATCTCCTCGTGAAAAAACAGGAGGAACTTGCCGTCTCCTGGCAGAAACATGAAACCGAAGTTGCCGAAAGCATCCGAACGATCTGCAGAAAGCATGACTTTGTATGGTGCGAGAAGTGCGAATATCCCCACCAGGGAACGCCCGACAATGTTGTGCTGATCGGAAAGATGTACACCATCTTCGACGCAAAAAGCCCGAAAAACCCGGAAGAACTCGAAAACTTCCCGACGTATCTGAAGAATCAGGCCGAAGCGATGAAAAAATACTGCAAACACGACGACGTCAGAAAAGAAGTCTTCCTCGTGGTCCCCTCAAGCACGCTTGATGTTCTGACGACCTACCAGTACGATCTCGCGGAGTATGTCGTCTACGTCATCACGCCTGAATCCCTCATCCCCATCCTCCAGACGCTGCGGCAGATCGAAAACTACGAATTCACCGACACGATGAGTCCCGAAGATCAGGACAAACTCTGCCGGTTCATCGGCAAACTTTCCCATGCGACCAAACGCAAGATCCAGATCGACACCTACTTCTCCCGGGAACTCATCGATGCCTTACGGGGCATCGACATGATCCCGCAAGACTTCGCCGCCGAGATCGGCAAATACGAACAGAAAGCCAAACTCAACCCGCCGATGGAAAAACGCGTCAAAATGATCGAGATCGAAGACGTGGAAAACGAAGTCAGAAGAATGGAAACCGAGATCGCCGTGAGAACGGCGGTCGGCGAATGATCATTTTTTCCGCTCTGCAGTCATCAGAGCGTTTTTGATTATCCCGGCAAGTATCGGATTATTTGTATGCGATGCCTCTTTGAGCGCCTCGATCACCGGCTCACCGCCGATACTGCCAAGAGACGCCGCCGCTGCGGCGCGGATCCCTGGTTTGGGGTCGGCAAGACAGGAGATCAGCGCCGGAACCACGTCAGGCCTGTCTGAACTGCCGAGAGCGGATGCGGCCGCACGGCGGACACCCGGGACCGGATCGGCAAGCAGCGGAAGAAGGGTATCTTCCAGCCTGAGCTTTTGTTTGCGGATCGTCTCCGCAGCAGCCGATCTCACCGAGGGGTCAGGGTCGCCGCATAATTCCGTGAGAACAGGAACCTCCGCGGTCACCGAGGCAAGGGCGCGGCGGACATAGGGCGAAGGATCGGCCGTAAGGCTGCCCGGAGTCAGGGCGTCCAGAACATACACGCCTGCCGCGCGGATATCCTCGCGTTCATCGGCAAGCGAAGCAAAAACCGCGGAAAGCTCATCTTCGATGAGCTGTCTGCCCCGCAGACCGGAGAGTGCCGCCAGCCTGATCGCGGGAAGATCGTTCAGCGCTGAGACTAGTGTTGGAACGACCGCCTGATCATGATAGACCCCAAGCGACATGACCGCGATCTCGCGGATATCAGATTCCGGCGACGAAGCCGCAGAGATCAGCGCGGGGATCGCGGCAGGGACACGGAACTGGCCAAGCGCCTGGACCGAGGCATACTGCGTCGTCATATCGTTTGAGGAGATCGCCGCAACCAGCGTATCGACTGCCGGCTGTCCGCCCTCCATAAAGAGCATGAGCGCGGCTTCCCTGACCCCGAGATCCTCATCTGCGAGATAGGAAAGATACTGCGCATACTCAAGCTCGGCAGAATAATTTCGCAGCGCCCAGAGCATAACGCGCCGGGTCAGCGGGTCGTTCTTTTTCAGGGCGGCCAAAATAAACTGAAGGGATGCAGGATCGTGCAGGGCACAGATCTTATTGGCTGCCTCCTCCTGCCTTGCGGTATCATCACTCCTGATAGCGGCGATAAGCTCGTCAAAGGCAGTTTTTTTCATAGAAACTCAGTTCTTAACGTCGGTCACTTTGATGAGATGCCAGCCGAACTGGGTTTTGACCGGGCCCAGGACATCGCCTGCTTTAGCCTTGAAACATGCTTCTTCGAAGGGTTTGACCATCTGGCCTTTGCCAAAGTAGCCGAGATCCCCACCGGCGTTGCCTGACGGACACTGCGAGTAGAGTTTCGCGAGTTTTGCGAAATCATCACCGGCTTTGATCTTCTGCATGATCTCTTTTGCTTCAGCTTCAGTCTTTACTAAAATGTGGGATGCTTTTACCCGTACCATACTTCTATCATATCGTGTTCACGGCCAATAAGCTCTATGGTTTCCAAACGTGATCAAGGATTGATCGGGAAGCTTCCACGCCGCCGTCCAGATAGGCGGCCCCCATCAGCGCTTCGAAGCATTCGGCTGAAACACGGCCGCTTGTCCATATCTGCATGCGGAGTTCGCCTTTGCCCCATTTCATATATGCAGGCAGGCCGATATCCTCGGCCAGCCGGCGGACGACGCTCATATTCACCAGGTCGATCTTTTTTCTGGTGATCTCGCCTTTGTCAAACTCTCCGTCCCCGATAAGCCGGCAGATCACGATCAGATCAAGGACCGCGTCTCCAAGGACCGCGAGCGAGTCCATGGTATCATGCATGGAAAGCTCATTTTCCCGGGCATACGCGGTTCGCGTGAGGGCATGGGTGAGCAGGTCGACGTTTTTAAACGTGTAGCCGATCTTTGCATACAGGTCAGAGTAGTTCATGCCGATCTCCCGTATTGATTGATGAGCTGGATCAGCTGGGTGAATCCTTCCATTTCCATGGTCAGAACCCCGGTCAGATCCATACCCATACTGGTTTCTCCGTCGGCCGAGAGGGTCTCGGGACCGCGGATAACTCTGCGGTCGAGAAGAAGCTCGGCCTCGGGGTCGTGGACGAATGCCCGGCCGGGGATGATGACCGTTTCTTCAAGGGTTTCCGGGTCCAGTTTTTTCAGATCGTCGATCGTGATGAGGCAGGAGATCTCCTTCTCCACAGGAACGACCATGCCTTCCGGCGCTCCGCATGCGCCGAGTATCTCTCTGATGTACGGGGCGGCGATACTCCCGGTGATGACCGAAACGCGGCCGGTGACCCGGGGAAGGTGGGCGAGGAGCTCAGGCTCGTTTCGGATCGCAAACGGCGAGTCAAAGGCAGGATCATACAGAGGGGTCGCGGATAACCGCAGAGCCGGGAACTTTGCCGCTGCTTCGCTGACGATATCCCGGAACTCTTCCATGGTATGGACCCGCTGGTTTTCGATGACGGGGGCGTTGTCGAGGATGAGCCCCTGGTCTTCCCGGTTGGCAAATCTCATCAGAATGACGCCTTTGACGCCGATCTTTTCGAGCCAGGCAAGCGTGGTCCGGAGAACTTCCCCGTCGTTGACGTCGGGAAGAATGACGAGAGCCGCGTATACGTCGATTTTTGCCGCCAGCCGTTCGATGACTTCAAGGGAGGCTTCGGGGGTCGGATCATGCATGTATTTTTCCCGAAGGGCGGGGTCGCTCGCAAAAATCGTGAAGGAGATCTCCTTCATATTATTTTCGATCATGAAGTCGGCGATGTCCGGCGTGTCGAATCCTTTTCCGCTGGTGTAGCCGATGTGGAGAGGGACATTGAGGGATCCCAGGATCTCGATAAGCGGGGTGAACTCAGGGTAGCAGCTCGGGTCACCTCCTCCCGATATGGTGATCTTGGTTATATCGCCGGAGATCATCTGGAGATCGGCAAGGAAGTGATCGGCCACGTCTTTGAGCGAGTAAAAGCCGGCGTACTCTTCTTTTACGCCTTTGGCACAATACTCGCAGCCTTTTTTGAACGGCATGCAGTATCTGCAGCCGAAGGGAGGTACATCTTTTGCATGCTTAAAGTAGCAGTAAGAGCAAAATCCCCGGCAGTCTTTGCCGGGTTTTCCTCCTATATCGATCGTAAGATGTACCATGTTCTCTACATATATTGGTTTCCTGGAATATGAAACCACTCAGTTGACGGATCAGGTCAGGTTCTGTTCGGCTCTGATGTGTGTTTTGGTTATTTTCTTTGGAGAAGGATGGCGATGAAGTTCATGTACTTGCCGCCTCCCGCCTCCATGGTTTTGCGATCGCCTTTGGCGTATTCATTATCGGTGGCAAGCCAGTCGTTCCAGACTTCTTCGTTGCTTTCCATTTCATGGATGGAAATGATCTCGGCTTCGTCTGCGGCACGTATTATGTCTTCCCAGTATGCGGCGTCGTGGATGTAGTCGAGTTGTTCGGGTGTCCAGGAGAGGAGGAGCTCGGGCGGAAGATCGTCGTGACAGTCTTTTTTCATACCTGGTACGGCGATGCAGATGTATCCTCCGTGTTTGACGAACGGGAGGAGATGCTCTCCCAGATACGCTTTGTCTCTGCCGAAGTAGTTGTAGGCATCTATGCAGATGACGGCGTCGAAGAGTTCGTGCGGGAAAGGAAGCGCGGTCGCGTCCGCATGGATGGGGAGGATGGTTTCGGCAGTCAGGCCCATCTGTTCGAAGAACCGCATGTTTTCGGCAGGGTCGCTCCAGAGATCTGCGGCGATCACACGGACGCCGTATTCTTTTGCGAGGAAGACTGAGGTGACGCCCTGCCCGCTGCCGAGGTCCATGACAAGGGATCCTTTTTTGAGGCCGATGTCTTTGAGGAGTTCTTCTGTGAGTTTTACGGGGTTTGGCCCCATGATTTTTTGTCTGATCGTTTCTGTGTCGTAGTTTTTGCTTTTGCTATAGTTCATGTCTGTTCACCAATGGTTTTTTTGCTGCGTCGGTATGAAAGCCTGCGCTGCTGACATCATGTTGTGTGAACTGAAGATCTGTGGGGGTTTAAGGGCGCAGAACCGGGTATGCACAGATCTTCTTCGACACGCTCTCCAATTCACCGCAGTATTGTATTGTCATGAAATTCGCCTAGGTGAAATATATTCGTCGTGCTATTATTTGAGAATTTGCTGGATCCGGTCAGGCGGATCAGGGAGCTTTGCCAATCTGGCTGGCCGGGGATGAAGGAAGGGGACTTGCCGAAAAGAGCGAGTAGTTGTCAAACGGGTTGTCAAGTGTCTGCGGGCGTATTTTGGCAATCGAAGCAATATTCTCAGTTTGATTTTGGTATTTGTCAATTTGCCCCATTTGACAAAGGTGTGGAAAGAGGGAGGAACGGATGGTCAGGTTTGCCGGGAGAGAGACACTGCGGGCCTTTCTCTCTCTTTTGCGTAAAATAGTAAAATATAATAATTATTATTATAATTA
>NZ_SIJA01000051.1:0-4461 GCF_012062385.1 Methanocorpusculum sp. GPch4
CCCTCACCGGGCGTCGAGTCCTCGCCCGCGGTCGGGTTTGGCCCCAAGGACCAGATCGAAGCCGGACTCCCCATCCTGAAGGACATGGGGGTGGACGTCGCTCCGGTCCAGACCCTCTTCCAGCAATCCAGCGCTGCGGGGCGGACCGGGAACCTGGAGAGCCAGCGCGCCCTCGAGAAGCAGGCCCTCCAGGCGGCCGCGCGCCTGATGGATCAGTCCTTCACGGCGCAGATGGCCCCCCTGAAGAAGAAGGCGACCCAGGCCCGGATCCAGCAGGCCGCGGCTCAGGCCGAACAGGCGAAGGTCAAGGCCGAGGAGGGGCGTCTGACCGACGCCGTCCAGGTCTACCGTCAGGCCCTGCAGACCTTGAAGGGGGACTGAGGCCCCGGTCTCTTCAGTGGAGTTCGGGTGACCAGTGGTCGAAGCTGCGGACCATCTGTTCGTAGACCGGCAACGTCTCTTTCAGGCGCCCTTCGGGGCAGAGCAGGACCAGGGCAAAGCACTTGGGCCGCGCGATCACGTAGGTCGCGATGGCCATCCAAGGCAGGGCCTGGTTCTTGAATATGACCCGGCGGACCTTCCTTCTTGTGTCGAAGCGTCCCGCCTTCGGCTGGCTGGACGAGACCTCCGTCACGGCGTGGATTCGCGGATCGTGCAGCAGGAAGGCGTCGTCCATCGCCGGCACGTCGACGTCCAGGGGGCGGTCGTAGATCCCGAAGGGGGCACAGATCACCCGAACCTCGTTCTGCGCCGGAGGGGCCACCAGGCGACTCCGCGACCGATTCATCTGGGTTGGGGTGCAGATGACCCAATCGCCGGGGATCTGGAAGCTGTACATGTAGCCCTCATGCCGCATGGTCTTCCACGCCCCGGGGCTCGGAGAGGGGGGGGCCATCGCCTCGGGCACGGGGATGGCCCACATGTTCAGGTCATCCGGCGAGGAGGTCTCGGGCTCGGGCCGGGCCGGGGATTCGGTCCGGCCGGGCGGCTCGACGGGGACCGGGGATTCGGTCGGTCCGGGCGGCTCGACGGGGGCCGGGGGGCTGGAGGGCGAGAGGAGGACCCGGGCCAGAACCATCACCATCGCCGCCACCAGGCAGGCCAGGACCAGGCGCCGCCTGTTCCGGGTTCCGGGAATCGTCTCCATCGATCAGGACCTCCTTGATGTTGCGGGTGGGGCCGGGAATCCTCGGGGCCTGGGCGCCCCTGGCCCCGGGCCAGGGATTCCGGTGGCGTGGTTCTGGACTGGCTGGATTCCGGTTGGAGTCACGAGCCGAGCAGGGGCTTGGGCCATGGCAGGTGCTCGCTTCCCTCCTTGGTCTGGTGGAGCTCGCGGCGGGTCGGATGTCGGTAGAGGGTCCAGGGGGCTGCCGGGCCTTCGCTCCACGTGGCGATCGCTTCGTATTCCGACAGCCAGGTTCCCTGGATCTCGGGTTGGCCCACGATCAGGACCAGCGAGGTGGTCGGATGGGGCGCGGGGTCGGCAGACATGAAGTTCTCGACCAGCACCACCCGCTGCCGCAGCAGGCCCTCGAACATCAAGCCGTCCACGTTCCCTCGTGCTCCGGGCTGAACCAGGGTGGTGATCCGCAGCTCGCGGGACTTCTCCATCTCGGCCAGGACCCGTTCGGCGATGGGGCCGATCTCCCGGTCCGGGATGCCGACCCGGTTGTACCTGGGGATGAACCAGCTCAGCTCGCCGTGGCCGGTCAGTCCCAGGGTCCAGCGATGCGAGGGCGTGAACCGCTCGGGGAAGGAGACCCCAAGCTGGTACATTCCCAGAAGAAGCACGCCAGGAGCCAGGAGCGGAGGGAGCCAGCGGATCCGGCCCCACCATCCGAACCCCAGGCTGGTGACCAGGACCGTGGCCGGGAGGATGTAGCGCGGGTGCGGGGGGACTCCGGCCAGCGAGTAGATGACCGTCGGGGCGAGGATTCCGCCCAGCAAGAGCAGGGTCGGGATGCGCAGCGGCCGGATGGCCAACCCGGCCACGGTCCCCAAGGCCAACCACACCGGGGCCAGCCAGATGCTGGTCCCCAGGGTTCCCGTCATCACCCCCAGGGCTTCCCTCATGGGGAAGTTCTGGGCCAGGTCGGATCCGGCCTTGTACAGAAGCACGGAGGCGGACAGGAAATACCACCATCCGCAGACCAGGAAGGCCAGCGTGAAGGCCCAACTGAGGCCGACACCGGGGCTCCAGCCATCCCGTCGCCGGATCCAGGCCGCCGCCACGGCCAACCAGGCCCAGGCGCCTGTGGCCCGGACGAAGGGAACGACCGGAAACACGGGATCGGTCGTCGGAGGCCCGTCCTGGAAGAGGGTCGCGGTCAGGGCCAGGCAGGCCAGGCTGCCCAGGACCAGAATCTGCGAGCCCCTTCCAGCCTTCCATGCCAGGAACAGTGGCCAGAGCAGGGCCGGAGCCGTGAAGAAGAGGAAGGACCACTTCGAGAGCATGCCCAGCGCCAGGACCAGGCCCAGCGCCAGGGTCGGCCCCGGCACGCGCCCGCCCCGCGAGGCCAGCAGCAGGGCGAAGAAGACCGCCACCATGGCCAGCGTTCCGACTTCCAGGAAGTAGGCCGTGAGGTTGATGGGAAGCCAGGGGTTGCCGGCGGCCGCCAGGAGGCAGAGCATCCCCCCGCCCCGGCCTCCGAGCTCGCGGCCGATCCACCAGGCGCCTGCCAGGAGCGGGGGCAGGAACAGGACCTGGGAGCCCAGGGCCACCAGGTGGGAGAATCCGAAGAGGGCGTAGCAGGCGGCGCTGACCAGGAAGGAGAGCGGAGGATAGTCGTCCGCCAGAAGCGGCAGGCCGCTGGCGAGGCGCAGCCAGACCACCACGCCCTTCTGGATGGAGCGACCGGAGTGCTCCGGCAGGGACTCGGGGTGGGCCTGGATATAGCCCAGGCACAGCCAGACCAACCCGCCGGTCACCACCGCCAGGACGACCAGTTCCCATATCCGGATGGTGGGCCTCTCCTGCATCAGGGCCTCCTGCTCGGTTCCGGAACCTCAGGCGCCCGGCTCGGGTGCAGGAGGGGGGTCGGCCGGCGTCCGGCGCAGCAGGCGCAGGGCCACCATGGCTTCCCGGACGAGGGTCTCTTCATCGCGGCTCTCGGCCACCCGCCTCTGGGCGTCCAGCGGCATCAGGGTCAGGACGAAGAGGTCCCCTTCCCCTTCAAGGTGCCAGGCACGGGTCTTTCCAAGTCGGTCCCGGCGATCCTCGTCCAGGAAGCGACGGAGGGCACCTTCATCGGGTCCTCCGACCAGGTAGCGACGGGCGAATTCGGCCGGAGAGGGGAAGTCGACCGGGTTGGCGGCCTGCTGGAAGGCCATCCGCAGCGCCTGGTTGGCCAGGTCGGCCAGCATGCCGCCCTGCTCGAGCAGCGGCACCAGCGAGATCCTGGGCAGGTCCAGCTCGTCGCAGCGCACGGCGGCCAGGGCCGTGGCCTGGAGCTGGCCCGAGGGCACCCCGGAGGTCTCGAGCAGGTAGAGCCGGGCCCCCTCGACCTGCCGGTCCCAGACCTCCAGGATGCGGGGAGCCTCGCCTTCCGGTGTTCGGAACAGGTCGCGGATCCGCTCGACGGTCTGGGGATCGACGGCTCCGCTTCGGCGCAGCCCCATGCCCTCGCGACGGGCCTGCAGCTCGTTCCGAAGCCGCCGGGCGCGCCGACGCGAGCCGGCCACCAGCCAGCCCACCAGCAGGGCCACGCCCACCAGGACCAGCCCTCCAGGAACAAGCGGGTCGGAAAGACTCATCTCCGGACTCCGGAACTCTTCTGATGCCAGAGAAGCCCCCCTGCGACGGGAAGGCCCAGGGATGGGGTGGGGTGCGAGGACTTCAGGATCATCAGGAACTCTGCGCCACAGATTCGCCGCCCGCAGGATCGAAGTCCTCTCGCCACTGCTCTGCGGTCTGCTCTCGGACGCCGAAGCGCCTGGCCAGGAAGTCGATGGCCGTCTTGCCGCTGAGCAACTCGAGGACAGCCTGGGTCTTCTCTTCAGCCCCACGCCGCCCAGGTCGCCCTCGCGGAGCTGGGGAGGCTTCGCCCTCCAACTTGGGGTTCGCCTCGTGGCCTTGCGCATCCATGTTCATGCTCGTTCCTCCCGGTAGTTCGCCGGGGGTATTCCCACGAGGGATCTGTCAACCTCTTCGAGGGATACGCCATACGGGCGGAGACCTCCAGGTCCATCAGGAAGTGCACGGCGTGCTACCAGCTCTCTCAACAGGTCCTCGTCACTCGCCAGCGCGGCCTTGCGCAACGTCTCCGGAAATGGCAATCTCGGATCGGCCATCGGCAGGGTCTTCCTTGGTCGTTCGTTTTGGTTTCAAATCACCAGAGGCCGCGCCGATGGCCTTCTTGTCAAGTTCCGGAAGTGACCCCGGATCCGCCGCCTGGCGTGAGAACCGAGGGCGTCGAGGCGGGTCTGGATGCAAGGAAGGCGTGCATCGAGGAGCGGAGCGTA
>NZ_SIJA01000052.1:0-1064 GCF_012062385.1 Methanocorpusculum sp. GPch4
CTATAGAAGAAAAACCACAAAATCCTAAGTCGAATTATGCAGTGCCTGGACTTTACTTTTACGATAATGATGTGATTGAAATAGCTAAAAGCATAAGTCCTTCAGCACGAGGTGAGTTAGAAATAACCTCTGTAAACAATGAGTATTTAAAAAGAAAAAAACTAAAAGTAGAACTTTTAGGTAGAGGAATGGCATGGTTAGATACTGGTACACATAGAGGCTTACTAAATGCATCTAATTTTGTTGAGGCAGTGCAAACCAGACAAGGATTATGTGTAGCATGTATAGAAGAGATAGCTTATAGAAAAGGATATATAAGTAGAGAACAATTACTAGAATTAGCTGAACCACTTTCTAAAGTTGAATATGGTAAGTACCTTATTAATATAGCTGATGAATCTAGTGAAGTGGCAAAGGAAGTTGCGGCTACCATGTAATAAGCATAAATAATTTATAGCTTGGAGGATAAGACATGAAAACTTATTTAGTCACTGGCGGAGCAGGATTTATAGGATCAAATTTTGTTCTATATATGTTAAACAAGTATAATGATATAAAGATTATTAATCTTGACAAGTTAACATATGCGGGAAACTTAGAGAATCTTAAGAATGTAGAAAATAACTCTAATCATATATTTGTTCAAGGAGATATATGCGATAAAGAATTAGTTGAAGGACTGTTTGAAAAGTACGATATAGAATATGTAGTAAATTTTGCAGCTGAGTCTCATGTTGATAGAAGTATAAGAGAACCTGAAATATTTGTAAGAACTAATGTATTAGGAACTGTTACCCTATTGAATGCTACTAAAAAAGCATGGGAGACAGGAGAAGGCTTCAAACAAGGGAAGAAATACTTACAAGTGTCCACTGATGAAGTATATGGTTCACTTGGAGAAACTGGTTACTTTATGGAAAGTACACCTTTAGATCCACATAGTCCATATTCTTCAAGTAAAGCAGGAGCAGATTTAATGGTTAAGGCATACTTTGACACATATAAAATGCCAATTAACATAACAAGATGTTCTAATAACTATGGACCATATCAGTTTCCAGAAA
>NZ_SIJA01000053.1:0-630 GCF_012062385.1 Methanocorpusculum sp. GPch4
ACCGCGATTCGATGACCGTTTCCGGCTATGCCGATGATGCAACGGTCGCCGCGGTCGATGCCTGGGCAGACACCAAGCCGGCCCTGAACTGAGGGAGGCAGGAGATGAGAATCTCCAGCCGCCTTAGGAAGCTCATCATGCTCTTCCTCGGGTTTCTCATCATGCTTTTTGGGAAACTTGTGGAAGGGTGGGTTGGACGCTGAAAGCGAGGGTCGTAGACCCGAGTCGGAGAGCAAACCGAAGGTTTGTGAACAAGCGGACGACCTCAACTGAGCAAGTCGATAGACTTGCGAGTGGCGGGGACCTTTAGGTCCCTCAGCCGAGCAAATCTTTGATCTGCGAGCGGGGTGAGCCGCAAGGCTCGCCCTTAGCCAAGCAAGGCTTTGCCTTGCGATCAAACCGAAGGTTTGCGAGTGGCGGGGACCTTTAGGTCCCTCAGCCGAGGCGGACCGGTCCTTAGCACCGGTCTTAGCTGAGCAAGTCGATAGACTTGCGACCAAATCTCTGATTTGCGACCAAGGCTTTGCCTTGCGAGCGGGGTGAAGAAATTCACCCTGCATTTTTTTATATGGGAATTACGCAGTGTTGGTGTGGCTCCAATTCGGGAAGGAGTTTGTTGTGTGTGGAAGC
>NZ_SIJA01000054.1:0-6709 GCF_012062385.1 Methanocorpusculum sp. GPch4
CTGCTGGGGGGGCGGCGGGCCTCCCCCCGAGTTGATCACATGGATCAAGCCGGCAAAGGCAGCCACCCCGGCCGAAACGGCCAGCGCCACCGCACCCGCCCGGCGGGCCAGGCTGGGGGCCACCGGCCGCTTCACCTCGGCGGCAGGGTCCAACCCGCTCAGGGCGACCGAGTCCTTCGGATCGGCGGACGGCGAGACGCCCGCGTCAGGTGTCCGGAACGCGCCGGACCGCGTGTTCAGACCCGGAGGGATGGAGTTCCTGTCGATGCGCATGGTCGAAACCGGCCCCTTTCCGCCCTTTCAAAGGTTTCCTGATTGTATCGCAGGCCAAGGAAAAATGCATGAAAAATGGGACTCGGCGGGAAATCCCGGCGCCGGCTTTCACCTCGTGGAAGAAATCCGGCGTTGCCGCCCGCCCCCGAGACCTTCCAGACCCGGATGGCAGGTGGGGCACGGCGAAGCCGCCCGCAGCCGACTGAAAGCGACTGCAGTTCACCTTCCTGCAACACGCCAGCCGGCGGCGCAGGAGTATCTTCGTTCAGGAGGGTTCCTGGCGGGTCGACTCCAAGGCTCGCAGAATGCGGTTCTTTGAACCCATCCCAGGCCACGTCGAGGCATCGCCTGGTGTGTCCGGGTCAGGGAATCCGGGCCGGATGCGCCGTCGCGAGCTGGCCGGGGCGCCTTCGCCCGAAACCGGAAGAATCGATCGGAGAGTCCAACCGTGAACATCGCGTCCACCCGGGTCACCGCGTCGACCTCGGCCCCGGCGACCCCGGGCTTCCCCACCGCGGCGCCGCCCAATGGAGCGGGGAAGATCGCCGACACGGTGGACCTCTCGCCTCCCGCGACGACGGCCGACGTGCCCCGTTTCCGAAACCTGCTCCGCGCTTCAACCCAGGCCCACCTGGCCAGCCTCCCTGCGGCCGTGGCCCTGGCGCTGGCAACGTGCGAACGATCGGTGGCCGACGTCGGACTCCGACGCTTCGAGACCCCGGAGACCCAGGCCGGAATCCGAGCCATCCGAGACCTGGCGGCCCAGATCGCCCCCGGGGTGCTAGCTGAAGCGAATCGGGAGCAGGAGGTGGCCGAGTCGCGACGCTTCCGCGAGGGCTTCCTGCTGCCCACGGACAATCCACCGGACCTGGCGGCCAAAGGTCAGGCGCTGATGGACCGGTTGGAGGGCTCCAGCCCCTCTGCGCTCCAGACGAAGGTGGTGGTGCTGGACGGCCCGACCCTGATGGCGTTCGTGCGCGGGGGCGAGAACCTGTACGTCGGTCAGGACGTCCTGGACCTGCCTGAAGAGGAGGCCGCGGCGATCCTCGCCCACGAGCGGGCCCACCTCTTGGAGCGACATCCCACGCTGGCCTCGATCTGCACGGAGGTCGGCCTGGTCCTGGCAGCCCATGCGGCCGGAAGCCCTCCCGTCGCGGCCGCCATCAAGCAACTTGGAACCCTGGCCACGGCCGGCCTGCAGCGAGAGCAGGAGTTCCGGGCCGACGCGTTGGGCTCGGACATGCTGGAACGCGCCGGATACCCGCGCTCGGCGATGACGCGGGTCCTGACCCGGCTCCAGGGCGACCGAACCGAGACCTCCCGACCGACCGACGATCACCCGCTTCTCTCCGCGCGTCTGCGAGCCTTGTCGGCATCGGCTCCCGCCGCCCAGGGCTGAACCCGGAGCCTCAGGACCCGCCCGAGCGCCCCGGGGTCGGAGAGGTTCCCGGCCACGCGGTCGGCTTTTAGCTTCCTTTCAGGGATTCGAGGCAGACTCCGAACATGACGATCTCATCGATCTCGAGCGCCTCCTTCGCCCACCAGGCTCCTCACTTCGCCCGGGTCAGTCGGACCCACGCCGAGCCCCGGGTCTCCGAGGAGGACCGCCAACGCTGGCAGGCCGTCCCCTGGAACCCCGAGCAACGCCATCCGGTCCTGCTGGAGGCCTGCCCGGACGGGACCATGCGACTGGGGGACGTCCGCTGGGGGTTCCAGGAATCCCCCGACCCCTCGGCCTGGAAGCCGGTCTATACCGAGGCCGTGGTGGATCCCAGGAAGGTGAAGGACGTCTGGCTGGCGGTCGAGCCCTTCGCCCCCAAAATCGTCGCCGGCCACAGCCTGGTGCTCTTCGAGTTCGAGCAGGACTCTCCGGTGCGCAACAGCCAGGGGGAAACCGACCCGGCCCTGGTCGTCTCGGCCGAGGCCCTGCGGCCTCCGGGCACGTCCTATGACCTGCTGAAGGGGATGGGCAAGAACTTCGGAGTGGTCTACCAGGTGGGGACCCTGGCTGACCAGTTGCAGAAGGTCTCCCGCCAACAGGGCCACGATCTGCTCCTGCACCGATTGGCCCTCTCACCCGAGCAGAAGGAGTCGCTGCTCCGCAACGCCCTGGACCAGTCCACCCGGGACCGGACCGGTGAGTGGTACCACACGTTGTTGAACTCGTGCTTCACCGCCCAGGTGGAGCTGCTCAACTCGGTGGTCCCCGAAGAGCAGAAGATCCGGCGTTTCACGACCCTGGGGAGGTTCTTGAGGCCGGAGGCCTGCCTGCCCAACTCGACGGGAGCGCTTCTGGCCCGCAAGGACCTCCTGGACGGGAGGGTCGTGGTGGTCCGGCCCGACCAGAAACTGCACCCCACCGCGGCCCGGGGCCAGTCGGACCTGCAGAAGGCGGTGGCCCGAGCGACCCGATCCCCGCTGTGGGATCCGGGAATGCGGGTGGGAGGACTCCTGGCCGGAGCCTGGGCGGGTTCCGCCGTGGCGGGCCTGCCTGGCCTGGTGGCGGGCGCTTTGACCGGGCAGTTCCTGGGCGGCCTGGCCGGCGACGTGGTCCGGCTGCAGACTGACGTGGTCGAGATTCCCGTCGAGACGCTCTACCAGTTCACCCCCTCCCTCGGCACGGCATCCGCTCCACGCGAGGCCGAGCCAGCCTTCAGCCCGTCTCTCGAACCCGGTTTCGCGGCCGCCCGCCCCTGAACGGATTCAGGGCAGGCGGGCCGGCCCCGGGAACGCACGTCGTCCGGTTTCCTGAAGGAGCCTCTCTTCCGGACCCAGAACCTTTCTGGGCTTGGCCTTCCGGCGGTGGGGAGGACTCCAGCAATCCGGTGCGCAACGGCGGAAAGGATGCAGGAGGATGGCGGAGGACGCGCAGTTTCGCCTGCCGAAGACCGTAGAGCCCGGGTGGACGGAGGAACAGGCCGCTGCAGGCCATGCAGGGCTGCTGGCCATCTTCGAGGGCATCGACGAACCCGTCTACGTGGCCGACCCGACCACCTTCGAAGTGCTCTTCGTCAACCGGGCCACCATCCGGTCCTTCGGCCCTCCCGACCAGCGCCGGTGCTACGAGTACCTGCAGCAGCGCTCGAGCCCGTGTCCTTTCTGCACCAACGACAAAATCCTGGGCGAGTACCTGGGCCGTTCCTACGTCTGGGAGTTCCGCAACGAGGCCGTCCAGCGCTGGTACAAGTGCATCGACAAGGCGATCCCCTGGCCGGACGGCCGCCTGGTGCGCTACGAGATGGCCATCGACATCCACGAACGCAAGCTGGCCGAAGATGCCGTGCGCGAAAGCGAGCGCCGGCTCCGGGCCCTGGGCGACAACCTGCCGGGAGGCATGTTCTACCAGATCGAAATCCACCGGGACGGAACCCGACGCCGCTTCAGCCACCTCAGCGCCGGCGTGGAGGTCCTCCATGGCCTGACCGTGGAGGAGGCCCTGGCCGACTGCTCCCGCATCTACAACCAGATCCATGAAGAGGACCGGGCCAGGCTCGAGCACCTCGAGCAGGCCGCACTCCAAACCCTCACCCCGTTCCGGGCCGAGGTCCGGAACGTCCACCCCTCTGGAGAAGTCCGCTGGCGCCTCTTCCAATCCGCTCCCCGGATCCTCTCGGATGGCCGGGTGGCCTGGGACGGAGTCGAGCTGGACATCACCGACCTGAAGCGCGGGGAACAGGAACGCGACGGGTTGCGCGAGCAACTGGCGCTGGCCCAGAGGATGGAGTCCGTGGGCCGGCTGGCTGGAGGGGTGGCCCACGACTTCAACAACATGCTGGCGGTCATCGCGGGGCATGCCGAGATGGCCCTGGAGCGGGCTGGCCCCGACGACCCCCTTCGCGCAGACCTGCAGAGGATCCACGAGGCCGCCGAGCGCTCGTCGCGCCTCACCCGGCAACTGCTGGCCTTTGCCCGCCGCCAGACGGCCGCCCCCCGGGTCCTGGACCTCAACCGGACCGTGGAGGCGATGATGCCCATGCTGCGCCAGATCCTGGGTGAGGGCATCGAGCTGTCCTGGCGGCCCGACCCCGAAGCGGGATTCGTCCGGATCGATCCCTCCCAGGTGGATCAGATCCTGGCCAACCTGCTGCTGAACGCCCGCGATGCCACCGGAGGCACCGGACGGGTCACCCTGGAGACGGCCGGCGTCTGCTTCGAAGAAGAGGACTGCACCGTCCGCGCAGGGTTCACCGCGGGCGACTACGTCCTGCTGAGCGTCAGCGACGACGGCATCGGGATGGATGCCCAGACCCTCTCGCAGATCTTCGAGCCGTTCTTCACCACCAAGGATCCCGGGCAAGGAACCGGCCTGGGGCTGCCGACGGTCTACGGAATCCTCCGGCAGAACAGCGGATTCGTCAGCGTCTACAGCGAGCCGGGCCAGGGGACGACGTTCAAGCTGTACCTCCCCCGTTGCGCGGAGCTCCCGACCCCGGCGCCCTGCGACCCCGAGCCGCCGGGCCCGCTTCCGCCAACCCGAGGTCCCCGGACCATCCTTCTGGTCGAAGACGAGCCGATGATCCGCGACATCACCCGACAGATGCTGGAACAGAAAGGTTTCTGCGTCCTGAGCGCCGACAATCCGACCGAGGCCCTCCACCTGGCCCGGCACCACCACGACCCGATCCACCTGCTGCTGACGGACGTGGTCATGCCCCGGATGAGCGGCCGCGAGCTGGCCAGGAGAATCGCCGAGATCCACCCGGAGGCCCGGCAGCTCTACATGTCCGGCTACACGGCCAACGTCATCGCCCACCACGGTGTGCTGGAGACCGGGGTGCACTTCTTGCAGAAGCCCTTCTCGCTGAAGGTCCTCCTGGCCAAGGTGCACGAAGCCCTGGCCTGACCGGCTCGCCCCCGCACCAGGTGCTGAGGTTCAGCCTGAATCTGCCGCCTGGCGTGAGAGCCGAGGGCGTCGAGGCGGGTCTGGATGCAAGGAAGGCGTGCATCGAGGAGCGGAGCGTAGTTGGAAACTACGTGAGCACCGCAGAGGTGCGCCTGACGACGCAGACGAACCCGGATCGGCGGCCGAATGCCACGGTAGGCAGCGGATTCAGGCTCGCCCCCGGGCCGCGACCTTGCGGGGAGCCTGGGGGTTTCGCGTTCGGGGGCGCGGGGCAGGCGCATGGGCCCGGGCCGGACCACACGGAAGACAACGAGCCTTGAGCACGCCCGAGCCGAAGGGATGCCCCTCGAGGAGGTGCGCCACCCGCTCGGCCTCCTCGGCGCGAACCTCGACGACCGAGGAGTGGGGCAAGAGGGTGATCGCCCCGAAGGCCCGTGCCGGCATGCCCGTGGCGCTGCGCAGCAGCCGGACCATGGTGGCCAGGATCAGGCCGTCGCGCCGGCCCACGTTGACCTGGACCTGGCGCGTACCGGGATGGGCCGGCGAGGCGGCAGCCGCGCGCGCTGCAGACGAACGCACGACCGGGGCAGCAGGACGAGGCGCCCTGGGAACCGGCACCTCCAGGCCCGCCCCCAGGACGGCCTGGGCAGCCGGGTCTCCGCCCATGAGGGCACAGAGCGCGTCCACCGGCTCCATGTAGGCCAGCAGTTCCTCCGCCAGAACCCGCAGTCCCGGATCGACTCCCTCGGCCAGGCGACGGCACACCGTCCCGTGGTAGGACTCGCGCAGGCGCCGGCGCACATCCTCGGCCTGAGGCACCGGGCGGACCTGCAGCTCGACCTTGGCGGAAGCCAGGAGGCGGCGGAAGCGCATCGCGTCCCGAGGGGCGACGAAGGTGACCGCCATCCCGGAGTCTCCGGCGCGGCCGGTGCGGCCCACCCGGTGGATGTAGGTCTCGGCGCTCTGCGGGACCGCCAGGTTGAAGACGTGGGTCACCCCGCGGACGTCGATCCCCCGCGCCGCCACGTCGGTGGCCACCAGCAGCCGGAGCTGCCGGCGTCGGAAGGCGTTCAGGGTCCGGGTCCGCTCGGCCTGGGCCATGTCCCCGTGCAGGGCGGCCGACTGGAAGCCATCGCCCCGCAGCCGCTCCGCCAGCTCCTCGGTCTCGGCCCGGGTATGGCAGAAGATGATGGCCAGCTCGGGATTCTCGACGTGCAGCACGTTGCTCAGGGCGTCCGAGCGGAACTCGCGGTGGACCTCGTAGGCCACATGCCGGATCTCGACGGCGACGGAGAGGCCGGTGCTGACCGCCACCGTCTCGGGGTCGCGCAGGGTCTTGGCGGCCAGGGCCTGCATGTCGGGGGCCAGGGTGGCCGAGAAGAGCAGCGACTGACGCTGGGCGGGAAGGGCCTCCAGCAGGCGGTCCAGCTCGTCGGCGAAGCCCAGGTCGAGGATCTCGTCCGCCTCGTCCAGGACCAGCGTCCGGCAGGTGCCCAGGTCCAGGGTGCCGCGGGTGAGATGGTCGCAGAGCCTGCCTGGGGTGCCCACCACGATCCGGGCCCCGGCGCGCAAGGCCCGAAGCTGGTCGGAGTA
>NZ_SIJA01000055.1:0-18225 GCF_012062385.1 Methanocorpusculum sp. GPch4
CCGCCTGGCGTGAGAACCGAGGGCGTCGAGGCGGGTCTGGATGCAAGGAAGGCGTGCATCGAGGAGCGGAGCGTAGTTGGAAACTACGTGAGCACCGCAGAGGTGCGCCTGACGACGCAGACGGGCCCGCATCGGCGGCCGAATGCCACGGTTGGTGGCGGATTCAGGGTGACACCACCTCCTGAGACGTGACCGGACGAACCGGGGCCTCGCGGCGGCGCCGTCGCTGAAGGCTGCGGCCCCCCACATCGAAAGGATGCCGACATGCAGATCACCGCGGCCGACTCAAATTTTCAGGTCTATTGGGACCTGTGCTCGAATCCGGACTGTCCGTGTCTGGATACCATCTTCGTCTTTCTCGAGTGCGACGCTGAGGGTTGCCCGGTTCCTGGAGGCCAGGAGTTTCGTGCCCGCGTGAACCTCTCCACCGGGATCGAGATGGACCCGCCTTCCCGGGAGGAGCCGTCCGCTTCGACGGTCGCCGGGTTCCTGGAGGAAGGCCGGCAAGGGCTGTTCGCCAAGCTCCTCCAGCAGATGGAGGAGGGCCGGGCTTGCGAGAAGAGGATCGAGGAATACGTCATCGCTCCGGAGGAACTCCAGCAGGGGCTCCTGGTCTCCTTCTCGCGGATCTGCTGGGGCGAGGACCCGGTCAGCCTGGGGGGGAGCGGGGAGTTCAGCAGTTTTGCCGTCACCTGTGAGGGCCGGCGGTTCACTGCCGACGATCTCTATTGTCCCTGGCCCGATTGTCAGTGTGACGAGGTGACGCTGGTCTTTCTTGGCAAGACGGTCGACAAGCAGGGCCGGACGATGACCGGCCATGTCTTCGATGCCATCGTCACCCTGAAGGGAGAGGTGCGCATCCTGGAAGTCCACGCCGCCGACCTCGGTGGAAAGGAAGTGGCGCGGCGGGTGGTCCGGGCCCTGCTCGAGGAAGATTCGGGCCTGCTCGGGGAACTGCGTCGGCGGAACGAGGTCGTGAAGGAGGTCGGTCGGCGTAGCTTGAGAGTCGCTTCGGAGCACTTCGCGGGTCGAGCCCTGGCTTCGAAGCTGGGGGGCCGGCACACCCATGCTCCCGTTTCCCGCGGGGTGAAGGTCGGCCGGAACGAACCTTGCCCTTGTGGCAGCGGCAAGAAGTTCAAGAAGTGCTGCGGGAGGGAGTGAGCGCAGCACGGGGCCTGACGCCGCCTGTCAGGGGGACGCGGGGTGATGGCGACGAAAATGGGCGTCTCTCCGGTGGCGTTTGTCGAGTGCCAGGTTCGGGCCCTCCGGAGCGCCAGGATGTGAAGGAAACCATCGGGTCGTGATTCGTCTGGAAGACCTCCAACCTCACGCAGCCGTCCGCGGCGTCCTGCCCGCCGGTCTGGTCACGGTCGTGAACGTCCAGTGGTTCGGTTCAGAGGCTTTGGAACTGACCTACAAGGACGCCGGCGGCAAGGTGGCCAACGAGCTGCTCTACCGGCACGATGAACCCCGCCTGGAAATCGTCCAGGAGGGGCGCCCCTGGAGCTTCGACGGCGACGGCCACCTCTTCCGGCTGGTCTCCGAGGCCAACCGCATCCGGCTGGCCCACCTCTTCGACCCGGTCCTGGCGGTGCACACCTCCCTGGTCGAGCCCCTCCCGCACCAGATCACCGCGGTCTACGAGGCGATGCTGCCCCGCCAGCCTCTGCGCTTCCTGCTGGCCGATGACCCCGGCGCCGGGAAGACCATCATGGCCGGCCTCCTGATCAAGGAGCTGATCGCCCGGGGCGACCTGGTGCGCTGCCTGGTGGTCTGCCCGGGAAGCCTGGCCGAGCAGTGGCAGGACGAGCTCTTCCGGCGCTTCCAACTGCCCTTCGAGATCCTGACCAACGACAAGCTGGAGTCCGCCCGCACGGGCAACTGGTTCGTCGAGAACAACCTGGTCATCGCCCGATTGGACAAGTTGTCCAGAAGCGAGGAGGTCCAGAGGAAGCTCCAGGCCCTCTGCCCCCCGGAGGGGGGCTCCGCCGAAGGCCTGGGCTGGGACCTGGTGGTCTGCGACGAGGCCCACAAGCTGTCGGCCACCTTCTTCGGCGGCGAGGTGAAGTACACCAGGCGCTACCGCCTGGCCCAGATGCTGTCCGGCCTGACCCGGCACTTCCTCCTCATGACGGCCACTCCCCACAACGGCAAGGAGGAGGACTTCCAGCTCTTCCTGGCCCTTCTGGACGGCGATCGCTTCGAGGGCCGCTTCCGGGATGGCGTCCACCAGGTCGAAGTCAGCGACCTGATGCGCAGGATGGTCAAGGAGAACCTGCTGAAATTCGACGGCCGTCCGCTGTTCCCCGCGCGCATCGCCCACTCGGTTCCCTACAAACTTTCCCAGGCGGAGGCCCACCTCTACGAGGAAGTGACCTCCTACGTGCGCGAGGAGTTCAACCGCGCCGAAGCGCTTCAGAACGACAAGCGGGCCGGCACCGTCGGCTTCGCCCTGACCATCCTGCAGCGGCGCCTGGCGTCGTCCCCGGAGGCCATCCATCAGTCCCTGCGCCGTCGGCGCCAGCGCCTGGAGAGCCGCCTGCGCGAACTGGAACTGGTGCAACGGGGCACAAACCCGCCGCCAGGCGGCTTTCCTACACCGGGGGATGTCCCCGCGGTGCTGCTGGATGTCGACGACCTGGACGACCTGGACGACGCCCCGGACGTCGAGGTGCAGGCCGTCGAGGAGGAGGTCCTGGACCAGGCCACCGCCGCCCGGACCACGCTCGAGTTGAAGGCCGAACTGGGCACCCTGGCCCACCTGGAGTCCCTGGCCCAGGCGGTGCGGCGCAGCGGCGAGGACCGCAAGTGGCGCGAGTTGTCGGGCCTGTTGGCGGAGGTCTTCACCCCGGCCGCCGTGGCCGGTGTGGCGGACGGACAGCGCCCCTATGGCTCCGGCCCGATCCCACCCCCGACCCCCTCCCCGCACCAGAAGCTGGTCGTCTTCACCGAGCACCGGGATACCCTGACCTACCTGCAGGGCAAGGTCAGCACGTACCTGGGCCGGCGCGAGTCGGTGGTGGTCATCCACGGAGGGATGGGCCGGGAGGACCGCCTGAAGGCCCAGGAGGCCTTCAAGCACGACCCCGAGGTCCAGGTCCTGATCGCCACCGATGCTGCCGGCGAGGGCATCAACCTCCAGCGCGCCCACCTGATGGTGAACTACGACCTGCCCTGGAACCCGAACCGCCTGGAGCAGCGCTTCGGCCGCATCCACCGCATCGGGCAGACCGAGGTCTGCCACCTGTGGAACCTGGTGGCCGACCAGACCCGCGAGGGCGACGTCTACCGCCGGCTGCTGGAGAAGCTGGAACAGGCCCGCGAGGCCCTGGGCGGGCAGGTCTTCGACGTGCTGGGCAAGCTGCAGTTCGAGGGGAAGCCCCTGCGCGAACTGCTGATGGAAGCCATCCGCTACGGCGACAACCCGGAGGTCCGGGCCCGCCTGGAGAAGGCCGTGGCCCAGGCCGTGGACCGCGAGCAACTGCTGGCCCTGATGCAGGAGCGCGCCCTGGTGCAGGACGTCATGGACGCCAGCCGGGTGGCCCGGGTGCGCGAGGACATGGAGCGCGCCGAGGCCCGGCGCCTGCAGCCCCACTACGTAGAGTCCTTCTTCATGGAGGCCTTCCCCTTGCTGGGGGGCAACGCCCGCAAGCGCGAAGCCGGCCGCTACGAGGTCACCCACGTCCCGGCCCCGGTGCGCAACCGGGACCGCCAACTGGGGGTGGGCGAGCCGGTCCTGTCCCGCTACGAGCGGATCGCCTTCGACAAGGCATTCCTGACCCCGCCGGGCCAGGCCCTGGCCGCCTTCATCTGCCCCGGCCACCCCCTGCTGGACGCCGTGCTGGATCTGACCCTGGAGCGCAACCGCGACCTCTTGCGCCGGGGGACCATCCTGGTCGACGAGGCCGACCCCGGAGAGAAGCCCCGGATGCTGTTCTACCTGGAGCACTCGCTGCAGGATGCCAGCCCGGTCCCCACCAGCTCGCCGCCAGGCGGCGTGCAGTCGACCGAGCGGCGGGTGATCTCGCGCCAGATGCTGTATGTGGAGCTGACCGAGGACGGCGGCGCCCGGCACCTGCACTACGCCCCCTACCTGGACTACCGCCCGCTCAAGCCGGGCGAGGTCGATGCGGATGGCCTGCTGGCCTTGCCGGAGTGCGCCTGGATCACCCGGGACCTGGAGCGCCGGGCCATGGCCCACGCCATCGCCACCGTGGTGCCCGAACACCTGCGGGAGGTTCGCGAGCGCCGCCTGGCCTGGGTGGACAAGACCCGGGCCGCGGTGAAGGACCGCCTGACCAAGGAGATCGGCTACTGGGACCACCGGGCCGAGGACCTCAAAGCCCAGGAGAAGGCGGGCAAGCCCAACGCCCGCCTGAACTCCCAGGAGGCCCGCCGCCGGGCGGACGAGCTGCAGGCCCGGCTCTACAAGCGCATGGCCCGGCTGGACCAGGAAGCCCGGGTTTCCGCCCTGCCACCGGTCCTGGTGGGCGGCCTGGTGGTGGTGCCCGCGGGCCTGCTGGCCAGATTGAACGGACAGGCCTCCTCCGCCCCGGTGGCCGTCGCAGCCGAGACCCAGGCCTCCGCTGCGCGGGCCCGGGCGGCCGTGATGGAGGTGGAGAGGAACCTGGGCTTCCAGCCCACCGACCGCGAGTTCGAGAGACTGGGCTACGACATCGAGTCCCGGGACCCGCAGACCGGCCGCCTGCGCTTCCTGGAAGTGAAGGGCCGGGTGGCGGGAGCGAAGACCCTGACGGTCACCCGCAACGAGATCCTCTACAGCCTGAACAAGCCCGAGGACTTCATCCTGGCCATCGTGGAGTTCCTGTCCGACACCGAGCACCGAGTCCTCTATGTGCGCACCCCTTTCCAGCGCGAGCCCGACTTCGCCGCCGCCAGCGTCAACTACGACTTCGCGGACCTTCTGGCCCGGGGGGAGGAACCGAGGTGAGGGGGCCTGCAGTGTTGGATGAAGAATCAGACCAGCCTGGATTCCAAGTGGAGGACCTCCGATGGGCGTGAGCAACCTCTTGAATACCCGTACGGCCAACATGCTGGAGCTGGTCGGCAACGGGAAGATCTACCGGGTACCGCCCTACCAGCGCGAGTATTCCTGGGAAGAAGACCAGTGGGAGGATCTCTGGAACGACGTCCAGGAGCTTCGCAGCGGCCCAGAGGAACGTCACTACATGGGCGCAGTGGTCGTGCAGGCCCGCAGTGACCGGGAGTTCCTCATCATCGACGGGCAGCAGCGCTTGGCGACCTTGAGCATCCTGGCGCTGGCCCTGATCTCGCGGTTGGGGGACCTGGCGCGCGAGGGTCGTGATCCCGAGGCCAACCGCGAGAGGGCCGCAGCACTGAGGAATCGGTTCATCGGAGAGAAGGACCCCGCCTCGCTGGTGGAGAGCAGCAAGCTTCGCCTGAATGAGACGGATGACCCGTTCTACCAGGATTACCTCGTGCAACTTCGGGCCCCCCTGAATCCGAGGGGACTCTCGCACTCCAATCGTCTGCTCTGGAACTGTTTCCGTTACTTCAAGGCTCGGTTCGAACAGGCAGGCATGTCCGGGTCCGGGGAGGTCCTGGCGTCGGTCCTGGCCGAGGCGGTCGGACGGCAATTGCTGTTCATCCTGATCACCGTGGAGGACGAACTCAACGCCTACACGGTCTTCGAGACGCTGAACGCTCGGGGCGTCGAGTTGACCACCACGGACCTGTTGAAGAACTACCTGTTCTCGAAGGTCCGGGTCGGGGCCGACCTCGATTCGCTGCAGCGGCGGTGGCAGTCCCTGGTGGCCACCGTGCGGGCGGAGCGGTTCCCGGAGTTTCTGCGCTACCACCTGCTCTGCGCGCACCCGAGCGTGCGAAGTCAGCGGCTGTTCAAGATGGTCCGCCAGCAGGCGGGCACGGACGTGGAGGTCTTCGCCCTCCTGGACGCTCTGGAGGGGCGTGCGGAACTCTTCGCGGCCCTTTCGGATCCCCATCACGGTTTCTGGGTGGAACTGCCGGAGGCGCGACCACACATCCAGGAGTTGAACCTTTTCCGCGTCAAGCAGATGACTCCGCTGCTCTTCGCCGCATGGGAGAGGCTGGATTCGGGCAATTTCGTCCGGATCCTGAAGCTTGTCCGCACCCTGGCCTTCCGCTATTCAGTGATCGGAAAGCTGAATACCAACGCCCTCGAGCCGGTCTACCACGAAGCGGCTCGGGCCGTCCTGGAGGGAAGGGCCAGAATCCCTGCGGACGTCTTCGGCATCCTGGAGAGAATCTACGTCGACGATCGTCGCTTCCAGCAGGATCTCGCCGAACTGGACCTGGGCAAGCGCACCCAGGGCAAGAAGATCGCCCGCTACATCCTGGCGCGCCTGGAGCAGGACGCGACCGGCAAGGCTTGTGATCACGAGACCGATCCCGGCACGCTGGAGCACATCCTTCCGGAGAACCCGAGCGCGGACTGGTCGGAGGCCTTCCCAGAGAAGCTCTGGTCGGAGTCCGTCTGGCGTCTGGGAAACCTGACCCTGCTCGAGCCGGCGTTGAACCGGCAGATCGGGAACGCCACCTACGCCCAGAAGACAGAGGTCTACAGCCGAAGCGCCTACGGCCTCACCCAGGAGATCCCCGACCAGGTCCCCGAGGCGTGGACACCCGCGCACCTGGAGGCCCGCCAGGCGCGGATGGCCGCCCGGGCTGTGCACCTGTGGAGGGCGGATTTCTAGTGAGGGGCCGCAGTGAGAGAACCCAGGCACCAAGATCACCAGAACCGCGCAGAACTTCACCATGACTGAGCCATGACGACCGATCCGGACAGTCGACGATCATCGATGGAATCAGGGTTCGTCTTGGGCTCTCGAATGTCTGTTTGCAGTAAGGGAAGGCCCATGAAGACCCGCAAGAAGCTGATCGAGGTCGCCCTGCCCCTGGAGGCCATCAACCAGGCCAGCGCCCGGGAGAAGAGCATCCGGCGCGGACATCCCAGCACGCTGCACCTGGGGTGGGCGCGGCGGCCCCTGGCGGCGGCCCGGGGGGAGGCGCCCCGGTGAGCGGAAGGGAAGAGGCACGGACATGACACCCTTCAGCGATGCAGAACTGGAAGCCATGCTGGCCGACATCGAATCGGACAGGGTGGAGCGCAAGCAGTCCTTCCAAGGCGACGCTCCCAACGCGGTCCGAGAGGCGGTCTGCGCCTTCGCCAACGATCTGCCGGGCCACGGCAAGCCCGGCGTGGCCTTCGTCGGAGTCCGGGACGACGGGGAACCCACAGGCCTGCCCATCGAGGACCAGCTCCTGACCTCGCTGGGGGGCATCAAAGATGATGGCAACATCGTGCCGCCTCCCACCCTCATCGTCGAGAAGCGGATTCTGGCCGGCAAGGAGGTGGCGGTGGTCACCGTCGCGCCCTCGGACTCACCGCCCGTGCGCTACAAAGGCAGGGTGTGGGTCCGCACGGGTCCACGCCGGTCCGTGGTCACGGCCCAGGACGAGAGGATCCTCAACGAGAGGCGCCGGCATCGCGATCGGCCCTTCGATGTCCGGCCGCTCGCCGGATCCGGCCTGCGGGACCTGGACCTGCTGCGCTTTCGGGAGGAATACCTTCCCAACGCCGTAGCCTCCGACGTCCTGGAACAGAACGACCGCACCCTCGAGCAGCGCCTGGCGGCCACCAAGATGGTCGCCTCGGCGGAGGAGCCGACAGCGACGGTGTTGGGCCTCCTCGTGTTGGGACGGGAGCCCCGGGATTTCCTTCCGGGGGCCTGGGCCCAGTTCCTGAAGGTGGACGGGACCGACCTGAGCGATCCCATCCTGGACGAATTGGCTCTCGGCGGGCCTGTCCTGGACGTGATCCGTCGGTTGGAGGAGAAGCTGGTCAGCCACAACCGGGTCTCGGTGGACCTGACCTCGGCTCCTGTCGAGTCCCGAAGGGCCCACTATCCGATGCCCGCCTTGCAGCAACTGATCCGAAACGCCATGCTGCACCGCAACTACGAAGGCACCAGCGCACCCGTCCGGGTCACCTGGTATTCAGACCGACTGGAGATCCTCAGCCCGGGAGGGCCCTATGGCGAAGTCACGGCCAGCAATTTCGGAACTCCCGGCCTGGCCGACTACCGCAACCCCAACCTGGCGGAAGCGATGAAGGTCCTGGGCCTGGTCCAGCGCTTCGGGGTCGGCATCGCCGCAGCGCGACGGGCCTTGAGGGACGGGGGGCATCCAGAGTTGGAATTCGAGATCCAGCCCGGATTCGTGCTGGCCCGGGTGAGGCGATCGCCGTGAAGACCATTGCCTTCTTCAACAACAAGGGGGGCGTGGGCAAGACCAGCCTGGTCTACCACCTGGCCTGGATGTACCGCGAGTTGGAACGCAAGGTGCTGGCCGTGGACCTGGACCCCCAGGCCAACCTGACGGCCATGTTCCTGGACGAGGATCGTCTGGAGGAACTCTGGTCCGACGGAGCCTGTCCCGGGACCGTCGCGGGGGCGCTCCGACCGCTTCTGGAGGGAACGGGCGACCTGGCCGCTCCGCAGGTGGAGGAGGTTTCTGAGAACCTGGGGCTCCTGGTGGGCGACCTGGCTCTTTCCGCTGCGGAGGACCAGTTGAGCCGCGAGTGGCCTGGATGCCTGGACCGGAATCCGCGGGCCTTCCGTGTCCTCTCCTCCTTCTGGCGCCTGGCCGAACAGGCAGCCGAGGAACGAGGAGCGGACCTGGTCCTGATCGACGTAGGCCCGAACCTGGGCGCCTTGAATCGGGCGGCCTTGATCGCCGCGGACCACGTGGTGATCCCCTTGGCTCCGGATCTGTACTCGTTGCAGGGCCTGCGCAACCTGGGGCCGACCCTGCGCCGTTGGCGGGAGGAATGGACCGAGCGCAGATCGCGGAATCCGGTGGCCGCGCTCTCCCTTCCGACGGGGAGCATGGAGCCTGCCGGCTACGTGGTGATGCAGCACGCCGTGCGGATGGACCGGCCCGTCCAGGCCTACGAGCGCTGGATGGTGCGGATTCCAGGGGTCTACCGCGAAGCCGTCCTGGACGAGTCGTGCCTGGAGGTCCCCAGGTTGGCCGAGGACCCCCATTGCCTTTCCATGTTGCGGCACTACCGCAGCCTGATGCCCATGGCCCAGGAGGCCCACAAGCCCATGTTCCACCTCAAGCCAGCGGACGGGGCCCTGGGCGGACACGCCTCGGCCGTGCGGGACTGCTACCAGGACTTCCGGCGTCTGGCGCTGCGCATCGAACAGGCCTGTCGACGGCCCCGGGAAGAGGCACCGAGGTGAGCGGGATGGATGACCGGATCCGGCAGGTCGACGAGTGGCTGCGCGACCTGGAGGGGGAACACCTGGAGTTCAAGGAGGCCCGGCGCAACTTCGAGTTCGAGCAACTCGGCAGGTACTGCTGCGCGCTCGCCAACGAGGGGGGCGGTCGGGTTCTCCTGGGCGTCACCGACAGGCGCCCGCGCCGGGTGGTGGGCTCCCAGGCCTTCGAGCAGCCCGAGAGGACCCGCCTCGGGCTCCTCGAGCGGCTCTACGTGGACGTCCACGTCCACGAGGTGCAGCATCCCGACGGCCGCGTGCTGGTGTTCGAGGTGGCTGGCAGACCCATGGGCAACGCCTGTCAGTGGGAGGGGCGCTACTGGTCCCGGAAGGGCGACAGCCTGGTTCCGATGACCTCCGAGGATTTGCGCTCGGTCTTCGCAGAAGGCGGTCGGGACTTCTCAGCGGAGGTCTGCCTCGGCGCAACGTTGGCCGACCTGGATCCGGGCGCGCTGGACGACTACCGACGCCGGTGGGCCGAGAAGGCGGGAAGCCCGGAAGTGGGCCGCCTCTCCCACGAGCAGATCCTCCGTGACTCGGAGCTCCTCGACGACCGGGGGCTGACCTACGCCGCGCTGATCCTCTTCGGGACGCGCAGGGCCCTGGGGAGGCACCTGGCCCAAGCCGAGGTCATCTTCGAATACCGGTCCTCGGAAGCCAGCGGGCCAGCCCAGGAACGCAAAGAGTTCCGCCAGGGGTTCTTCTCGTTTTACGAGGACCTCTGGACCCTCATCGACAAGCGCAACGACCTCCAGCACTACCAGGATGGGCTGTTCCTGAAGGACATCGCCACCTTCGACGAGCTGGTGGCCCGGGAGGCGATTCTCAACGCCGTCAGCCATCGGGACTACCAACTCGCCGGAAGCGTGTTCCTCCGCCAGTACCAGCGGCGCCTGGTGGTCGAAAGCCCGGGCGGCCTGCCGTGGGGCATCACCTTGGACAACCTCCTGCACCGGCAGAGACCTCGGAACCGCCGCCTGGCCGAAGCCTTCGCCCGCTGCGGCCTGGTGGAGCGGTCGGGCCAGGGCATGAACCGGATGTTCGAGCGCAGCATCCGGCAGGGAAAGCGGCGCCCAGACTTCTCGGGCACGGATGGCTACCAGGTCACCCTGACCCTTCATGGCCAGGTCACCGACCCGCGATTTGTCACGTTCCTGGAGCAGGTGGGTCAGGAGACCCTGGAGAGCTTCTCGACCGAGGACTTCCTCGTGCTCGACCACGTGCACCGTGCCCAGCCAATCCCTGCGGAGCTTCGACAGTCGGCGAATCGGCTCCGAGACCTGGGGGTCCTGGAGGCGGTGGGCCGAGGGCGCGGGGTGCGGCTCCTGCTCAGTCGGCGCTTCCACCGGTTCCTGGGGACCGAAGGCGCGTACACCCGCCTCAGAGGCCTGGACAAGGAGCAGAACAAGGAGTTGCTGGTCCAGCACCTGCGAGGGGCTGCCGAATCGGGCTGCCCAAAATCCGAGCTGCAGGAGGTTCTGCCCGGGCTCTCCTGGGGCCAGATCAACCGCCTGCTCACGGAACTCCGCCAGGAAGGCCGCGTCCGGATGGTCGGCTCACGCCGCTGGTCTCGCTGGCTGTCAGCGTGATCGCTCTGGTAACGCTATGAAGCGTCTATACGTCAATCCGAACCATAGAGCGGGCGCCATAGAACTGGCAAACGCCGTGAAATCAGGCTGCACTTACTATGCATCAAACAAATGTTCGAGCCATAGAAACGCGCAGATCGCTTAAGAGGATGAACCATAGATGAGAACCCGCAAGAAGCTGATCGAGGTGGCCCTGCCGCTGGAGGCCATCAACCAGGCCAGCGCCCGGGAGAAGAGCATCCGGCACGGACATCCCAGCACGCTGCACCTGTGGTGGGCGCGGCGGCCCCTGGCGGCGGCCCGGGCGGTCATCTTCGCGCAGATGGTGGACGACCCGTCGGAGTATCTCCCTGAGCTTCTGGGGGACCCCAAGCTGAAACGGGCGGCTCTGGCCCGGCACAAGAAGAACCTGGAAGCGTGGGAGCGCACCCCCAGCCCCGAGCCTGCGAGGGGCGCCCTCTCCAGCCCCGAGCCTGCGAGGGGCGCCCAACAGTATGGTCAGGAGCAGGCCGGGCACGATGCGGGCCAGCCCCCGACCCTGGACGAGGCTGCCGCCGAGATCGAGCGCGAGCGCCTGTTCAAGCTGATCGAGGAACTGGTGCAGTGGGAGAACACCACCAACGAGGAGGTGCTGGACCGGGCCCGCGCCGAGATATGGCAGAGCTGGCGCCGCACCTGCGCCGAGAACGCCGACCACCCCCAGGCCCAGGAACTGTTCAATCGGCACAAGCTGCCGGCGTTCCACGACCCCTTCGCCGGCGGCGGGTCGCTGCCACTGGAGGCCCAGCGCCTGGGCCTGGAGGCCCACGCCAGCGACCTGAACCCGGTGGCCGTGCTGATCAACAAGGCCATGATCGAGATCCCACCCAAGTTCGCCGGCCGCCCGCCGGTGAACCCCGAGGCGCGGGCGGACCGCGGCCTGTTCGAGCGCGAGTGGAAGGGCGCCCAGGGCCTGGCCGAGGACGTGCGCTACTACGGCAAGTGGATGCGCGACGAAGCCGAGAAGCGCATCGGGCACCTGTACCCCAAGGTGGAGATCACCAAGGAGATGGTCCGCGATCGGCCCGACCTGGCGCCCTACCTGGGGCGCAAGCTGACGGTGATCGCCTGGCTGTGGGCGAGGACGGTGAAGAGCCCGAACCCGGCGTTTGCGCATGTGGACGTGCCGCTGGTGTCGAGCTTCATGCTGGCCACCAAGCCGGGCAAGGAGGCCTACGTGGAGCCCGTGGTCGAGGGGGACTCCTACCGGTTCGAGGTGCGGGTGGGTAAGCCGAAGGACCCGGAGGCGGCCAAGGCGGGGACCAAGCTGGGGCGGGGGGCGAACTTTCGATGTGTGTTGTCGGGGGCGCCTCTGTCAGACGTCTATATCCGTTGCGAGGCTCAAGCTGGGCGTTTGGGTACCCGCCTGATGGCTGTTGTTGCCGAGGGTAATAGAAATCGAGTCTACTTGGAGCCTCCCCCAGAGCACGTGCCGGCTGCCGAGAACGTACGGCCAGACTGGAAACCCGACCTCAAAGTCACTACCCCCTGTCATGACGTGGACCGTCTTCCCATGTACGGCATGCCAACCTGGGGGGATGTCTTCACCCCCCGCCAGCTTGTTGCACTTACCACTTTGGCCGACCTGGTGACCGAGGTTAGGCAGCAGGTGAGAGCCGATTCCCAGGTCGCGGGCCTGGGCGACGATGAATCTGGATTGACAGAGGGGGGTGAGGGGGCCAATGCCTATGCAGAAGGACTAGGCGTCTATTTGGGCTTCTGTGTCGACAAAGCCACCCTGACGAATACAACCCTGGCGACCTGGCAGAAGGAACCAGATCGTTTGACACAAGGATTCGGCCGGCAAGCAATCCCAATGACGTGGGACTACGCGGAGGCCAACCCGTTTTCCGAGGCTGGAGGCGGATTTGGACTCACCGCCCACGCTGTTGCCAAGGTCTTGGAGCGAATTCCTTTGCACACCCACGTCGGCCGCGCGATTCAAGAGGACGCAACATTACTGGAATGCGGAGTCCCCAAGGTCATCTCTACTGACCCGCCCTACTACGACAACATCGGCTATGCAACCCTCTCGGACTATTTCTATGTTTGGATGCGTCGCACACAGCAGGTAGTGTTTCCCAACCTCTTCGCCACTATGGCGGTACCCAAGACTAGAGAACTCGTGGCTGCCCCCCACCGTCATGGCAGCCGGGAAGCAGCGGAGGCCTTCTTCATGGAGGGCATGACCCAGGTCATGTCTCGTCTTGCAATCCAGGCTCACCCAGCATGCCCGGTCACAATCTACTACGCCTTCAAGCAGTCTGAGAGCAACTCCACCGATGGCACGGCCAGCACCGGTTGGGAAACCTTCTTGGACGCGGTCATGCAGGCTGGCCTTGGAGTCAGCGGAACGTGGCCCATGCGAACGGAACTGATCGGCAATCTGAAGAAGAACATTGGCGCCCTCGCCTCCAGCATCGTCCTGGTCTGCCGCCCCCGCCCCGCCGACGCGCCTGCCGCCACCCGCCGCGAGTTCGTCGGGGCCCTGAAGGCCGAGTTGCCCGCAGCCCTGAAGCACCTGCAGAAGGGCAACATCGCCCCCGTGGACCTGCAGCAGGCGGCCATCGGTCCCGGCATGGCGGTCTACACTCGCTACAGCAAGGTCCTGGACGCCGCCGGCAACCAGGTCTCCGTGCGCGAGGCCCTGGCCCTGATCAACCAGGTGTTGGACGAGGTGCTGGCCGAGCAGGAGGGCGACTTCGACGCCGACACCCGCTGGGCGCTGACCTGGTTCGACCAGATGGGCTTCGCCGAGGGCGACTACGGGGTGGCCGAGACCCTGTCCAAGGCCAAGAACACCTCGGTTGCCGGCATCGTGGAGGCCGGCGTGGCCGTCGCCGGGGCCGGCAAGGTGCGCCTGCTGAAGCCCGCCGAGCTTCCCACCGACTGGGACCCCGCCACCGACAAGCGGCTGACCGTCTGGGAGATGACCCACCACCTGGTGCGCGCCTTGGCCCAGGGCGAAGAGGCCGCCGCCGGGATCATCACCCGGATCGGCAGCCAGGCCGACATGGCCCGGGAACTGGCCTACCGCCTGTACTCGGTCTGCGAGCGCAAGAAGCGCGCCACCGAGGCCCTGGACTACAACGCCCTGGTGCAGGCCTGGCCCGAACTGGCCCGGCTGGCCCAGAGCTTGCAACCCGCCTCGGCGACACCGGTCCAGGAGGAGCTGTTCTAGGGCCGTGCAAAGCCACTTTGATTGCCCAGAGGTTGAGGGATGAATCGTGCAGATTGAAGGACTGGAAATCCGGAACTACCGCCTGTTCCGCCACGCCAAACTGGACAGGCTGCCCAGCCTGGCCGTGTTCGTGGGGGCCAACGGGTCGGGGAAGACCACCCTCTTCGACGTCTTCAGCTTCCTCAAGGAGTCTTTGACGCACAACGTGGCCCAGGCGGTGGCGCGCCGTGGAGGGTTCCGGGAACTGGTCAGCCGCGGTCAGGAGGGGCCCATCGAGGTCACCGTCAAGTTCCGCGAGAGCGGGGGGCGCCTGGCCACCTACCAACTGGCCGTGGCCGAGGAGGACGGGGCTCCGGTCGTGGCTCGGGAGGTCCTGAAGTTCGGCCGGGGGCAGACCGGCAAGCCCTGGCACTTCGTCGACTTTTCCCGGGGGCGCGGAACGGCCATCGCCAAAGAGCCCGCTTTGGGGCAGAAGGATGCTGAAGCCGAACGGGAGGAGCACGTCCTGGACGATCCCAGCCTCCTGGCCATCAAGGGGCTGGGCCAGTTCAAGCAGTTCCGGGTGGCAGCCGAGTTCCGAAGCATCCTGGAGAACTGGCACATCTCCGACTTCCACATCCAGGAGGCCCGACCCAGCGCCGAGGCCGGGGAGGCCGCCCACCTGTCGACCCGCGGCGAGAACGTAGCCCAGGTGGCTCAGTACCTGTTCAGGCACCATCGCCCGACCTTCGACCGGATCCTCCGGGCCATGCACCGCCGGGTCCCCGGGGTGACCGGGGTGGAAGCCAAAGAGATGGAGGATGGCCGCGTCGTCCTGCGCTTCCAGGACGGCAGCTTCAAGGACCCCTTCACCGCCCGGTTCGTCTCGGACGGCACCATCAAACTCTTCGCCTGGCTGGTCCTGCTCTACGACCCCAGACCCCACCCCCTGCTGGCCATCGAGGAACCGGAAAATCAGCTCTACCCCGAGGTCCTTCCCGAGCTGGTCGAAGAATTCCGCGACTACGCCCGGCGGGGCGGCCAGGTCCTGGCCTCCACCCACTCACCGGATCTCCTCAACGCCACGGAACTGGAGGAGGTCTACTGGCTCTCGAAACGCCAGGGGTTCGCCACGGTCCACAAAGCGTCGGACTCCGAACTCCTCCGCAGCCTGGTGGCCCAGGGAGACCCACCCGGGACCCTCTGGAAGCAAGGCCTCTTCGAAGGAGCGGGCCTGTCTTGAGCCGCCTGGTCTTCCTCCTGGAGGAACCCTCCTCAAAGCAACTCCTGGATGGCCTGCTGCCGCGCGTCTTCCCGGGCCTGGTCCCAGAGCAGGATTTCTTGTGCATCCCCCACGAGGGCAAGCAGGACCTGATCAGGAGCATTCCGCGAAAGCTCCGCGGCTGGACCGAACCCGGGGCGCGGTTCGTCGTCCTCCTGGACCAGGACCTTGAGGACTGTCGCGACCTCAAGGAGCGCCTGTGCAACCTGGTTCGGGAGGCGGGCCGGCCGGAAACCATGGTTCGCCTGGCTTGCCGCGAACTGGAGGCCTGGTATCTGGGGGACCCGGAGGCCTTGGCCGAAGCCTACGAGTGCGCGGGGCTGAAGAGCCTTGCCGACAAGGCTCGGTTCCGGAACCCTGACCAGATCCAGAAGCCCTCACAAGAAGTGGCAAGGCTGGTGCCGCAATTCCAGAAGATCGCCGGAGCGAGGCGGATGGCCCGTCATCTGGACCCGGAGCGCAACCGCTCCCGCAGTTTCCAGGTCCTCTTGGAAGGCCTCCACAAGCTGCTGGAAGCCGGTTGAATCCCCGGCAGCCCCCTCTGAAGCTCTACCACGGGAAGTGTACAAGACGGAGGAAGCATGGCCACCACCAACCATGAGCGCGTCGGCAAGGCGATGGAACTCCTCAAGGAGGGCCTGGGCCCCTTCGTCGACCGCGAGATCAAGGCGGTCGGGCCCTCGGCCCTCAACCCCCAGGTCCGCCAGGAGTTCGCGGGCGACCCCATGCTGATGAACCGGCCCCTGCCCGACTGGGACGTCTCGGCCCTGCTGAAGCTGATGTGGGTGACCTGGAACGACGTCTTCCGCAACGTCCTGGGCTTCGCCGAGCGAAGCATGGTCAGCGAGTTGCGCGACAGCCGCAACCGCTGGGCCCACCAGCACGCCTTCACCTCCGACGATGCCTACCGGGTGCTGGACTCCGCCGGGCGCCTGCTCTCCGCCGTCTCGGCCCCCCAGGCCGAAGAGGTGGAGCGCCTGAAGATGGAGCTGCTGCGCATCCGCTTCGACGAGCAGGTGCGCAGCGAGAAGCGCAAGAGCGCGGGCACCGCCATCGAGAGCACGGGCACCCTCAAGCCCTGGCGCGAGGTGGTCACGCCCCACCCCGACGTGGCCTCGGGTCGCTACCAGCAGGCCGAGTTTGCCGCCGACCTGTGGCAGGTGCACCTGGGCGAAGGCGCCGACGAGTACCGCGACCCGGTCGAGTTCTTCCGCCGCACCTACCTGACCGAGAGCCTCAAGGGCCTGCTGGTCAACGGCCTGAACCGGATCGCCGGGGGCGGGGGCGACCCGGTGGTGCAGTTGCAGACCAACTTCGGGGGCGGCAAGACCCACTCGATGCTGGCCCTGTACCACATGTTCTCGGGCGTCTCCGCCTCGGACCTGGCGGGTCTGGAGACCGTGATGGCCGAGGCCGGGGTCAGCGCGCTGCCGCGGGCCCGGACGGTGGTCCTGGTGGGCAACAAGATTTCACCTGGGAACCCGGTCACCAGGCACGACGGCACCGTGGTGCGCACCCTCTGGGGCGAACTGGCCTGGCAACTGGGGGGGCGGGCCGCCTATGAGCGTGTCCGGGCCGACGACGAGCGCGCCACCAGCCCCGGCGACATGCTGCGCGAGCTGTTCAACGAGTACGGGCCGGTCCTGGTCCTGGTGGACGAGTGGGTGGCCTACGCCCGGCAACTGCACGACCAGGGCGACCTGCCCGGCGGGGGCTTCGAGACCCAGTTCAGCTTCGCCCAGGCGCTGACCGAGTCGGCCAAGCTGGCCCGCAACTGCCTGCTGGTGATCAGCCTGCCTGCCTCGGACACCGCGGGCTCGCCGCACACCCAGGCCGACGACGTCGAGGTGGGCGGCCGGCGCGGCCGGGAGGCCCTGGACCGGCTGCGCAACGTGGTGGGCCGGCTGGAATCCTCGTGGCGGCCCGCCAGCGCCGAGGAGGGCTTCGAGATCGTCCGGCGCCGCCTGTTCCAGCCCCTCGCCGACCCGGCCCGGTTCCGCGACCGCGACGTGGTGGCCCGGGCCTACGCCGACCTCTACCGCTCGCAGGCCCAGGAGTTCCCCCCAGAGTGCCGCGAGTCCGACTATGAAAAGCGCCTGCAGGCCGCCTACCCCATCCACCCCGAGGTCTTCGACCGCCTCTACACCGACTGGTCCACCCTGGTGAAGTTCCAGCGCACCCGCGGCGTGCTGCGCCTGATGGCCGCAGTGATCCACAGCCTGTGGGAGAAGGGCGACCGCAACCCGCTGATCCAGCCCGCCCACATCCCCATCGACGACAACCGGGTGCAGTTCGAGCTGACCCGCTACCTGTCGGACAACTGGGTGCCCATCCTCGAGAAGGACGTCGACGGGCCCAACTCGCTGCCCGTGAAGACCGACGCCGAGGTTCCCAACCTGGGCCGGTATGCAGCCTGTCGCCGGGTGGCCCGCACCATCTACCTGGGCTCGGCGCCGATCACCACGGCCGCCAACCGCGGGCTTGAGGACCGGCGAATCAAGCTGGGCTCGGTCGTTCCGGGCGAGTCCCCGTCCGTCTTCGGCGACGCCCTGCGCCGCCTGGCTGCCGCCGCCACCTACCTCTACCAGGACGGCTCCCGCTTCTGGTACGACACCCAGCCCACCGTGACCAAGCTGGCCGAGGACCGGGCCGAGCAGCTCAAGCGCGACCCGGACAAGGTGGTCGAGGAACTGGACCGGCGCCTGCGCCAGGACCTGGTGAAGACCGGCGAGTTCAAGCGGGTCCACCCCCTGCCGGGCGGCACGGCCGACGTGCCGGACCTGCCCGAGGCGCGCCTGGTGGTGCTGGGAAGCGCTAAGGCCTGGTCCAAGGAACCGAACTGCCCCGCCG
>NZ_SIJA01000056.1:0-7674 GCF_012062385.1 Methanocorpusculum sp. GPch4
GGGCTTTACGAGTCAGTCTACGAGAAAGCATTGATCACGGAACTCAGCAAACAGGGTCTCAACGTCAGGTCTCAAGTACCAATTACTGCAGTTTACGAAGGCGTGGATCTGGGTGAAGCATTTAGGTTGGATTTACTGATTGAGGACAAGGTAATAGTTGAGATCAAGTCCATTGAAACACTGCTTCCGGTCCATCATAAGCAACTTATAACTTATCTGCGGCTTACAGAATTGAAGCTAGGAATACTCGTCAACTTCAATACCGCAGATATCAATCAAGGCATAATCAGAAAAGTGAATAATCTATGACAGTATCGTATCCGCGCATTCTGCGCAGCGATCTGCGAGTTCAGCGGGAAATGAAATGATAAGAATAGGCATAACAGGGCAGGCAGGGTTTATCGGCACACATCTGTACAACACCCTCAGTCTGAACAAAGACAAGTATCAGTGTATCCCCTTCAAAGATGAATACTTCCAGAAGGAAGATACGCTTGACGCATTTGTAACGCAGTGTGATGTGATCGTGCATCTGGCGGCGATGAACAGGCACAATGATCCGGATGTGCTGTATCGAACGAATATTGAATTGGTACAGAAGCTTATCGCCTCGATGGAACGGACACAGAGCAAACCTTATGTGATCATGAGTTCTTCGCTGCAAGAAGAGCGGGATAACCTCTATGGCAGATCCAAACGTGAGGGGAGAGAGCTATTCAACCAATGGGCGGATCGGAATGATGCAGCTTTTACGGGCTTGATCATACCGAATGTGTTTGGGCCTTTTGGAGTGCCTTTTTATAACTCGGTGATATCGACTTTTTCGCATCAGGTTGCGATTGGTGAAGAGCCGAAGATTGAAGTGGATGCTTGTCTGAAGCTGATCTATGTGGGGGACTTGGTGGATAGGATGATTAGCTTGACCACCGAGTACACCGAAAACACCGAAGAGCACCGAAAACAAACTAAAGTGGTTGATAATGCAAGCACCGAGGGCACCGAAAACACTGAGAGTAATTGTCAATTCTCAATTCTCAATTCTCAAATGAGTATGCCGGAGCGGCTCATTCATGTAGAGCATATGGCTGAGTACAAGGTTACGGAGTTGCTGGAGAAATTGAAGGGATTTAGGGATACGTATCAAGTTAAAGGGATCTTTCCTGATCTGAATGATCGCTTTGAGCTTTGTTTGTTTAATACATTTAGGTCTTACATTCCCAAAGAGCATTTCCCGGTTAAGTACAAAAAGAACGCTGATCCTCGTGGAGTATATGTGGAAGCAATGAAGTTTTGCTCCGGGGGGCAGGCTGCCTTCTCTACCACCGTGCCGGGTATAACCAGAGGTAACCATTTTCATATTCGTAAGGTTGAGCGTTTCGCTGTGATTCAGGGGAAGGCATCGATCAAGCTTAGAAAGTACGGTAGTGATGAAGTAATTGAGTACATTGTTGACGGTAATGACCCCGGATATGTGGATATGCCGATATGGTATACACATAATATCACCAATATCGGGGATGGGGAACTGCTGACGATGTTTTGGATAAATGAGTTTTATAATCCAGCTGATCCTGATACTTACTTCGAAGAGGTTTAGGTTGCCCGCAGATAACGCAGATTGTTGCGCGGAGCTCGCAGAATTTACTGGAAAGGAACTTTCGGTTCTAAGCATGGTATTCACATGATAGAATTATTACATATTAGTATCAGCGGGATCTGCGTAGCATTCAACTTGTTTGCAGGAAACAGATGTGTTGTAACTACTACCGGTTTGAATAAAACTTGAGGATGGTAATTCTATGACTAAGACATTAAAGATAAGAATCAGCGGGATCCGCGCTACGATCAGCGTGTTCCGCGGGAAACAAACATGCTAAAAGTAATAACAGTAGTGGGCACAAGGCCGGAGATAATCCGCCTGGCCTGCGTGATACCCTTATTCGATAAATACACCAAACACATTCTGGTACATACCGGGCAGAACTATGACTACGAGCTGAATCAGATCTTCTTTGAGGATCTGGAACTGAGAAAACCGGATTACTTTTTGAATGTGGATACATCCTCTCTGGGTCACGTTTTAGGTGAAACTCTGATCAAGATCGAAGAAATCCTGGATCAAGAAAAGCCGGATGCCATGCTGATTTTGGGAGATACCAATGCCTCGATTGCGGCTATCATGGCAAAGCGCAAACACATTCCTATCTATCACATGGAAGCGGGGAATCGCAGCTTTGATGCCAATGTACCCGAAGAGATCAATCGCAAGATGATCGATCACATATCTGACTTCAATCTTGTTTATACCGAGAATTCCCGCCGGCACCTTCTGGCAGAAGGTCTTTCTCACCGAAGAGTGTATGTGACCGGATCCCCCATGTATGAAGTGCTTACGCGCTATTTGTCCAAAATCAAACAATCGAACGCTTTGGATAAGCTCGATCTCCAGCAAAGAAAATACTTCCTGGTTTCGGTTCATCGTGAGGAAAATGTGGATTACCAGGATAACCTCAAGCGCATTGGTCTTGTGCTCAACACTTTGGCGGAGAGACACCAATATCCCATAATCGTGAGCACTCATCCTCGAACCCGGAAACGGCTGGAGATGCTGGAAGGATTTGAGTTCAATCCGCTAATCCAATTCCTGAAACCATTTGGATTTTCAGATTATAACTACTTACAGATGAATGCGCTATGTGTTATCTCCGACAGTGGCACCATCAGTGAAGAAAGCTCGATTCTGAAGTTTCCCGCCATAACCATCAGGAACTCCATGGAACGCCCGGAAGCTATCGATGCAGGCACCATCATACTCACCGGCTTTGATCCTGAAGTTGTCTTGGATTCTATCCATCTTGTAGTGGAAGAAGGAGCTCAGTACGCCAAGATATGCCCCGAGTATGAAGTTGAGAATACTGCGATGAGGGTCTTGAAGCTGGTGATGGGGACGGCTAGGTTGCATAAGCAGTGGAGCGGGCTTTATTAGGTACGAGTTACATGGGTTAGGGAATGGGTAAATGGTAGAGAGTAAAAGGTAGAAGGTAAAGGGTAGTAAGGTAGAAGGTAGAGGGTAGAAGGTAATGGGTAGATGGTAATAGGTAGTAAGGTAGAAGGTAGAAGGTAGAAGGTAGAAGGTAGAAGGTAGAAGAGTTCAATGATGCACAAAGATCTGGAAGTGTATAAGGCTAGTATGGAATTGGTAGGGATGGTGTACGAGCTTTGTAAGGATTTTCCTAAAGAAGAAATATATGGTCTGACGTCTCAGATGAAAAGAGCGGCTATATCCGTGCCTTCAAATATTGCAGAGGGTAATGGACGTAAGTCTCCAAAAGAGCTGAACAATTTCCTGAACATTGCACTTGGATCCTTGATTGAGCTGGAAACACAATTGGATATAGCAAAAATGCTGCGGTTTTCGATGGATGAGATGAATCATCACGCAATAGAAGACCAACTTCAAAAAGCGAAACGCTTGCTAATAGGCCTGATCAAATCAGTGCAAGCTAAGCTCTAACATCCACTACCCATTACCAACTACCTATTCACTAATGATATGAAAGACTTCACTGTAAACGCATACAAAGAACTACTGGACGCATTAATCTCTGCAGGTTACGAGTTTCAGACATTCAGAGATTATCTGAAGAACCCTTTGGAAAAAGTAGTGATCTTGCGGCATGATGTGGATAAGAAGCCGGGGAATTCGCTGCGGTTTGCGGAGATTGAGCATGAGAAAGGGCTTAGGGCTTCTTACTTTTTCCGTGCAGTGCCGGAGTCTTTACATGTGGACAAGCTGCTGGCGATCAAAGCATTGGGGCATGAGATCGGCTATCATTATGAGGATATGGATCCGGGTAAAGGTGATCCGGAAAAGGCGATAAAGAGTTTTGAAGAAAACCTAAAGAAGCTTAGAAAGCTGGGTCCTATTGAGACGATCTGCATGCATGGTAGTCCACTCTCGAAATACGACAACAAAGACCTTTGGAAGCATTTTGATTATCGAAAATATGGAATCATCGGCGAGCCGTATTTTGATATCGACTATAGCAAACTGTTCTACATTACAGATACTGGCCGGAAGTGGAATAATCGGGATGCGAGCATCCGAGATAAGGTGGAAAGTCAGTTTGAGATTGAGGTGAGGAGTACAGAGCATTTCATTAAACTTATCAGGGAAGGCAAGATGCCCGAGCAGATGATGATCAACACGCATCCGCAGCGGTGGAATGATGAAGTGGTGCCGTGGGTGGTGGAACTGGTTTCTCAAACAGTGAAGAACCGGATTAAAAAGATAGTTTCACGCAGATACCGCAGATAAAAGCGCTGATTTTCGCAGATTTTATTGTATGACTGAGAATGATATAGGTTACAAAGTAAGGGGAGCTTGCTTCTCTGTTTATAATGAGCTTGGTCCGGGCTTGCTGGAAAGTGCTTATGAGGAAGCTATGTCCTACGAGTTACGTAATCAAGGATTGCTTGTGGATACACAAGTTCCGATTGAGGTTTGCTATAAGGGACATCCCATAGGAACCGGATATCGGCTTGATCTACTCGTTGAGGGGAAAGTGATTATTGAGCTCAAGTCCGTAGAAAAGCTTAGCGAGGTTCACCACAAACAAATCCTGACTTATCTGAAATTGTCTAACTTGAGACTTGGCTATCTTGTTAACTTCAATGCTAATAGGCTTTCAGATAATCTGATCAGATACGTAAATAAGTTATGAGGCTGAAAAGCTTACTATTATAGATTCAGCGATGATCTGCGTTGTTATCCCCGTAGATCTGCGTGAGACAAAGGAAAGACATGAAATATTTAGTAACAGGCGGGGCCGGCTTCATCGGCTCAAATATCGTATCGGAGCTGCTCAAACAAGGGCAGCAGGTAGTAGTACTGGATAATTTTGCCACCGGGAAGCGGGAGAACATCCTGCCCTTGATGAAGAACGAGAATCTGACCATGATCGAGGGTGACCTGCGTAGTTTTCATATTGTGCGCTCGGCGGTGAAGGGGGTGGATTACATCCTGCATCAGGGGGCTTTGCCTTCGGTTCCGCGTTCAATAAATGATCCGATCACCTCCAACTATGTGAACATCCTGGGTATGCTGAACATCCTGGAAGCGGCAAAGGAATTTGGCGTGAAACGGGTGGTGGTTGCCTCTTCTTCATCGATTTATGGAAATAGCGAGAGCCTGCCCAAAGTGGAGACCATGCCGATCAACCCGATGTCGCCTTATGCGCTTACCAAGTACGCTCAGGAACGCTATTGCCAGATATTCTCACAGATCTATGGATTGGAGACCGTGGCATTGCGTTATTTCAACGTGTTTGGACCAAGGCAGGATCCTACCAGTCAATACTCCGCGGTGATCCCCAAATTCATCCGCTTAATCATGGCGGATAAAGAGCCGGTGATCTACGGCGATGGCAGTCAATCCCGCGATTTTACCTTTGTGGAAAACAATGTATGGGCGAATATTCAGGCATGTACTGCCCCCAAAGCAGCTGGTGAAGTAATCAATATCGCCTGTGGTGAGCGCTATACCCTGATCGAACTGGTGCAAATGATCAATGAAATCTTAGGTAAAAACATCGAACCGAAGTTTGAAACTGACCGCGCTGGAGATGTAAAGCATTCGCTGGCTGGAATCGAGAAGGCTAAGGAGCTGTTGAGCTATGAAGTGCGGGTGGATTTCCGGGAAGGATTGCGTAGAACGGTGGAGTATTTTCAATAGAACGCAGATTTGACTGATTTAACTGATTTACCTGATTTTTGGATTTACTATTATGGGACATGATGGGAAATACCTTCATTCTGAACTGACCAAAAGCATCATTGGGTGCTATTACAAGGTCTACCAATGCTTTGGGGTATGGGTTTCTGGAAAAGGTGTATGAGAATGCATTGAAGAAGGAATTGCTAAAGGCTGGGCATGTAGTTGAGGCTCAGAAGCAGATAAAGGTTTACTACGATAATGATGTAGTGGGAGAGTATTATGCTGATCTTGTGGTTGACAACAAAGTGATATTAGAATTTAAAGCTGCAGAAACATTAGTGGCTGAGCATGAGGTTCAGATCATCAATTATCTGCGTGCTACTGATATGGAAGTGGGACTCTTGCTAAATTTTGGGAAAGAAACTCAGTTTATAAGGCGAGTCTTTGAAAACAAATTCAAGAAATCATGAGAATCCATTTAATCCGTTCAATCTGCATTCTATAAAAGAATCATGAACAACACGAAAGGCTGCATTATAAAGCCATACAAGCATCGGTTCAGTTATCAGCTGACTTCCATCGCCAATAGTGTGGTTGAAACCTGTAACAGATTGATCGACGGAGAGATCCGGATCGGAGACTATCGCAGTTTCTTGCAGGATGTAGAAGCATACAAGAAATTGAATGAGATATATTTACATGTAGCTCGGTTGAAGAAACCGAGCTTTTTTGTATTGCACCATGATTTCCGCGGAAAACCGGAGAAAATGTTGGAAATCGCCGAATTGGAGTATTCTTTGGGCTGGCGCTCCACCTTCTTTGTTCCCGATAATCCGGATCTTTTAAACAAGGATATTGGCAGGGAGCTCTGGAGCATGAACCATGATCTGGGTGTGATCTACGATTGTCTGGACCGGGCTATTGCCGAAGGTATTGGTCGTAGTGAAACAGAGATCAAACGCAGGGCATGGTTTATGTTTCAAGATCTTATGACTCGTAACATGGAGCTTGCCATAAATTGCGTGACACCACGCATTCGCCCCTTTGGTGCAGACAATACTATTCTTTGGCGGGATAACAACTTCCATTTGATGCATATTCGCTGTGAAACCGAGATGGATCTGCGAAATGAGGACATTGTGTGTTTTTCAGTAGGAGGTAGCAGAGTGCGTTACCAAATGCGTCTGAAAGGAGGCGGATATCGTGATCTACGCCCGGATCTGACGATCGATGGCATTAGAGATTTGGGCAGAAAGCTGAAATCCGGTTACAAAGTAAGTAGATTGATCGTGCGGATGCAGTGGTAGGGATTGCTAAGATCGCAGGAAACATGGCTCATCAATTATGGGGAAGTAACAGATAATGGGATTTAACAAATGAACTACTGGATGTATGTGTGATGAAAAGGACATCGGGGAAACTGGTTTGGGCGTGGATGATATTTTTGGTATTGTTCAATGTAATCCCCCTAGGAAACGGTGCTAACAAGAGCCTCAGTTCAAACAGCTTTCTTCAGTTTCGCTTGGACTACCTGCTACATACGATGATGATACTGGTTTTTTCGTGGATCTGGGTGTTTGGCAGGATCCGACAGATGCGATTCTTCCCAGGAATAGAACGTCTGAAGTATTTATCGATAGTATGGGGTGCAGGGTTCGGTTTGGAGCTTCTACAATTGCTAGTGCCTTGGAGGAGTTTCAACCCGGTGGATATGTATTACAATCTGCTGGGAGCGGGAATATCCACATTAGTAGTTTGCTGGAGCAGGATATAATGTTCTGTACATATTCTTCTCAAGCTAAGCAGATTTTCATTCAGAATCACACATCGGCTTGTAACAGAAAGAGATATGTGTATAAAGAGTCACTGAAATCTGCAAATAGCGATCAATGGACAAAATAGGTAAGTCTAAGAGAGAATAGGATATCCGAAAAGCATTTGCAGAAAACCACTTGGAC
>NZ_SIJA01000057.1:0-414 GCF_012062385.1 Methanocorpusculum sp. GPch4
CATCAATACTGTTGCTGCTCCCACAGTTGAGTCAAAACGTTCCACAAGACCCTTCTGGCAAGCTACGTTTAAATCCGTAAGATTTTCAAGCCATCTTGCTTTCAGATCTTCAGTAACATTTTTTGTATCAAATGCCTTAGGTTCTTTTATGAAAGCATCAACATTTTGCTTAACGCCGTTTGTATCAAGGAAGTCTCTCTTTATGTTTAAAATTTCCTTGCCTCTCCAAGTCATTTTTAGTCTTCTGTCATCAGTTACAACAGCAACTTCTGTTGCTTCCAGGTTTTCCTCATTAGAAAGGTCTATAAACCTTTTAACATCTTCTTTTCTCACAACAACAGCCATTCTCTCCTGAGATTCCGATATGGCCAGTTCTGTGCCGTCAAGTCCTTCATATTTTTTTGGAACCATATC
>NZ_SIJA01000058.1:0-6413 GCF_012062385.1 Methanocorpusculum sp. GPch4
GGTATATTATGGGGTTACTCTTGAGGATTATGTATTTTGCGGACCTTCCATGACCTTTACAAATGTGAAAATCCCTCGTTGTTTATATCCTAGAGCCAAGGAAGGTCCTTATTATCTCCCAACCCATGTTTCTTATGGAGCATCTCTTGGCGCGCATTCAGTAGTTGTGTGTGGCATTAAGATTGGGCGTCATGCTATGATCGGTTCGGGTTCTGTTGTAACTAAAGATGTGCCAGATTATGCCTTAATGGTTGGAAACCCCGCACGTCAGATCGGGTGGGTATGTGAATGTGGTCACAGGTTAAATGACCGATTTATATGTCCGGATTGTGGTAAAGTATATAATTTGAATAATGATGGAGTTTTAGAGGCGAAATCTGAATGAAAAAATTTAAACATGCAATTATTGGGATGGGTGTTATCTCAAGAAACCATCTCATTGCTGTAAAAGCAAATAGTAAAGATATTGAGCTGGTAGCTGTATGTGATACCGTTCCAGAAAATATTGAAAAATCTCTTAATAATGCGGGATTGAGTGGAAATATTGCCAGATATACCGATTACAAAGTAATGCTATATGAGCAAAAACCTGATATTGTAACGATTGCAACCCCTTCTTGGCTGCATGGCATGATGGCACATGACTGCCTTGAAAATAATTGTAATGTGATCGTAGAAAAACCAATGGCGCTCAACTTGAAAGAAATGGACGCCATGATCTCTAAAGCCAAAGAAAAGGGTTTATTGTTGATTACCTGTCACCAGAATCGTTACAATAATTCCATTACAGCCATAAAGAAGGCTCTTGATTCTGATCGTTTTGGCCATATTTCGCACATGACTGCACATGTGAGATGGAATAGAAATAAAAATTACTATGATCAAGCCGGCTGGCGTGGCAAATGGAAATCTGACGGCGGGTGTTTAATGAATCAGTGCATTCATGATCTAGATCTTCTCTGTTGGATGCTGGGAGATATCGACGAAGTTTTTGCGTATACAGCTCGTCAGCAGCACCCATATATTGAGGGTGAAGATTTAGGTCTTGCACTTATTAAAGCTAAAAGCGGGGCATATGCATCATTTGAAGGAACGGTGAATATCTACCCAAAAAATTTAGAGGAAACATTGAATATTTTTGGAGAAAAAGGTACTGTACAGGTTGGAGGAGAGTCGTTGAATCGGATCCATGAATGGACATTTGCTGATGGGCTGGACAATCTGGAATTAATTAAAAAAGCAGTTGACGAAGTCCCAACAAACTCTACCGGACTTGGGCATACTAAACTTTATGCTGATGTTATCAGATCATTAAGAACAGGTGCCCCACACATACTTGATGGAGATGAGGGGAAAAAAGTCGTTGAATTGATCCTTGCAATGTATAAATCAAAGAAAACAGGCCGTGCAGTTAAACTGCCATTGGATAATTTTGAAATAACAGAAATGGAGGGGACATTTTAATGGAATTTATTAATCTTAAAGCTCAGTACAACACGATCAAACAGCAACTGGATGTTAGATTAAATAAAATCTTATCGTCAGCACAATATATCGGTGGTGACGAGGTATCAGAATTTGAAGATAAATTATCTGACTATGTTGGAAGAAAATATTGTATCAGTTGTGGAAATGGAACTGACGCGTTACAATTGATTTATATGGCATATGGTATTGGCCCGGGTCATGCAGTATTTTGTCCGGCGATGACGTTTATCGCATCTGTTGAGCCTGCCTGTATGCTGGGAGCAACACCGATTTTCTGTGACATAAATCCAGAAACATACAATATTGATTTGGATTCATTGAAAGAGAAAATAGCTCTTGTAGAAAAAGAGGGGATATATGAGCCGAAAGCAGTAATTGCAGTCGATTTCCTTGGCAACCCAGCTAGATATCAGGAATTATCTACTCTATGTCATCAACACAATTTGATTTTAATCGAAGATGCTGCCCAAGCGATGAGTGCACGATATCATGATCGTCGATGCGGCTCATTTGCTGATATTGCCGCCACTTCATTTTTCCCATCAAAACCATTGGGATGTTATGGTGACGGCGGTGCAGTATTTACTGATGATGAAGATACAGCTGCTCTCATTAAATCAATAAAAGTACATGGTAAAGGGAAAGATAAATACGACAATGTCCGTATTGGGATTAATTCCAGACTTGATACACTTCAAGCCGGAGTATTGCTGACAAAGTTGGAGCATCTGGAGAGTGAATTGACTGTGAGGCAAAACGTTGCATCTAAATATGATGAAGCGTTTGATGGCAGAGTTCAGACTCCGATAATCACGGAAAACTCGATCTCATCATATGCGCAATACGTTATTCTATCTGATTCTTCTGATCAAAGGGAGTTACTTATTCAGGAGTTAAAAAAGAATGATATTCCGTCTTTGATATATTATCCAAATCCATTGCACAAACTAAAAGTCTTCTCCTCAAAAAATAATGAGTCCTATCCTAATGCTGAAAGATATGCCGAGTGTAATTTAGGTCTGCCATTTTCCCCGTATTTGACAGATTTGGAACAAGAGAAAGTGATTGAGGTAGTATCAAAAGTAATCTAATTGACGGAAATCAGATAGGGTGTTTTTGAAGATCAAATGATCCCATACTGAGATCAGAGAGGTGTCTCACTATTTCATTTTTATACATAATACATGTTATCTGGGGTCACCAATTCCAGAGATATTCATACAGCAATTTATATACATCATTCAAGCATAACGTATGTCATGCATCTCATTAATTTATTTGTTATATTTGGTGGATATAAATTCCAATCAGAAGGGATTTGTGGGTGAACAAGATGGAAAAAGTAACTAAAGCAGTTATTCCTGCAGCCGGGTGGGGAACCAGATTCTTCCCGATTACGAAAGCCATGCCAAAAGAGATGGTTCCGGTAATAGATAAACCAGTTATCCAGTATGTAGTTGAGGAGGCAGTTGCATCAGGGTGTGATGATATTCTCATTATCACCGGAAAAAACAAACGTGCTATCGAAGACCATTTCGATAATAATCCCGAGTTAAATAAATTATTAGCATTACGTGGTGATGAGGAACTCATTCGAGAAAATGATGAGCTGACAAATCTTGCAGACATCCACTTTATCCGTCAGAAGGAGCAAAAAGGTCTTGGTGATGCTATATTATGCGCAAAACAACATGTTGGTGCAGAACCATTTGCTGTGTTATTAGGCGATACAATTTGCGTAGCAGATTCCGGAGAAAAACCCTGCACCGAACAGCTGATAGATGTATATTATAAATATCATGTGCCTGTGATTGGTGTTGAGCCTGTTCCTGTATCGAAAATAAAGGATTATGGGATAATTGATGGTGACCTCATAGATGATGCATTGTATAAAATTAAGGATGTGATCGAAAAACCCTCTCCGGAAGTTGCGCCGTCCAATATTGGTGCAATGGGCCGATATGTATTCACTCCGGATATTTTTCCGATTTTGGAGAATACAAAACCCGGCCTGAATAATGAGGTACAACTCGCTGATGCATTACGCTGCTACTCTGATTATCTTGGATATATTACAAAAAACACGAGATATGACATAGGGGATATTCCGGGATGGATTATATCAAATTTGCAATTATTATTAAGAGATCCCCGTTATTCTAAGATTGTTCGGGATACGTTAGAAAATGAATTAACATCCAGATGAAATAGATGAAATGAGGATAGAATAATCTGTTTGGCTGAAAAGATAGTTCCAATTGACATTGAGTCTGATACCAACATTAAGATATTCGATACTGGCACCTATATCATAATCAGCCCGAACGCAGTTATTCCCAATATGTACCCACCGACCGGTATCGGCGGACTCGTCGGTACTGGGATCGGTGCAAATTTGTGTTATCTCCGGCTTATAGACATGACGAGCGATCGAGATAAGGAGATCAGTCAGCAAATCCATTTTCCTCTCCCGATGGGCGGAATCAAATGAGGTTCGAAGACCCGATGCGGGGAGCAAAGCGAAGTATGGCGATTCGCGGTTAGTTTTTTTCTCATGCTTCCACACCCAGCCTTACACGAACTCATATTTCATCTTAGACGTACGTCAATTTATTGAATAAGAGCACACCAGGTCAGTTATCATAAACAATTCCCCACACCTAATTGACACACCATCGGGACAGACTCCCCAGGATCCGGCAAAAATCCCAGACTCTATAATGCTGTAGAAGAAATACTATAGATATGAAAATCACTGTCGCAGGAGTAGGATATGTCGGACTTTCCCTCGCTGTGCTTCTTGCACAGAATCATTGTGTCACTGCAGTGACCACTACACAGAAGAAAGCCGACCTGATCAACGCGAAAAAATCCCCGATCACCGATCACGAGATCGAAGAGTACCTCGCGCATAAACCTCTGGATCTCACCGTCACGACTGACAAGGAAGCGGCCTACCGTGATGCCGAGTTCATCGTGATCGCCACTCCGACAAATTACGAAACAGCCACCCACCACTTTGATACTTCCGCAGTCGAAGATGTCATCGAGATCGCCAAACGCGTGAACCCGGATGCCATACTCATCATAAAATCGACCGTTCCTGTTGGCTATACAAAAGCAGTCAGCGAAAAATACGGGCTCGATACCATCATCTTCTCGCCGGAGTTCCTGCGCGAAGGAAAGGCTCTCTATGATAACCTGTATCCAAGCCGCATCATCGTTGGCGCACCGGCAGATAATCCCAAGCTCCGCACAGCTGCAGAGCGGTTTGCCGCCCTCCTCAAGGAAGGCGCGATCGAAAAAGACATCCCTGTCCTCATCACTGACCCGACGGAGGCCGAGGCAATAAAACTCTTCGCAAACACCTACCTTGCTCTGCGCGTCAGCTTCTTCAACGAGCTCGACACCTATGCGGAAGCGAAGGGCCTCGACACCAAGCAGATCATCGACGGTGTATGCCTCGATCCGCGTATCGGCGGTCATTACAACAACCCGTCCTTTGGCTACGGAGGCTACTGCCTGCCGAAGGACACGAAGCAGCTGCTGGCAAACTTCAAGGATGTTCCAAACAAAGTCGTGCGCGCTATCGTTGAGTCCAACGAGACACGGATGGATGTTATCGCAGACCGTGTTCTGGAAAAAGCAGGCGGTCTTCCGTGCACCGTCGGGGTGTACAGGCTCACCATGAAGTCAGGATCCGATAACTTCCGTGCGTCGAGCATCCAGGGGGTCATGCAGCGTCTGCAGGATCTGGGGGCCGATATCATCGTCTATGAGCCGACACTGAAGGAGGATATATTTGGATCCTGGCGTGTGATGCATTCACTCGATCAGTTCAAAAAGGATGCTGCGGTGATCGTGGCAAACAGATATGATCCGGAGCTTGAGGATGCGATGGAGAAGGTATATACAAGGGATCTGTACTTTAGGGATTGAAATGTGGCCGGAGGTTACTAATGAGGATTTTGCAGCGATCGGTGCAAACGTGACGCTGCTTCCAGGTGTCACGATTGGCAGAGCAGCCGTCGTAGCAGCAGGATCGGTCGTTACAAAGGATGTGCCGGCAGGCATGATGGCTATAGGAAACCCGGCACGACTTCGGGATCTTCCGGAAGAGATGAAGAACAGGGGATAATCATATTGTTAGAGAATGCTAACAAATATTAAATGAATATCTGTGTTATCTCCGGCTTGTATGCCACAGAAAAATTTCCATATGGTGGAATATTTGTTTATGAATACTTAAAACAACTAAAACAACACGATTTATCATACAAAACATATATCATTAGGCGTGACTATTCACGTGGTGTTGCACTTGTTTATCGGATTATCAAGAGAAGACCTCTTGAGAATTCACCTGCAATATCATGGGATAAATCTGAACGAATTATTCCAATAAACTGCCCGGTAAATATATTTGATATGATCCTCTACATTTGTTTTCCTAAGCAATATCTTAAAACTATATTTAAAAAAATAACAGATAATATTGAAATCAAGTCAGATACTCTTATTCATGCTCATTGGGCATGCCCAGAAGGATATTATGCTGTAAAACTTGCAAAAACCTATCAGGTGCCATGTGTGATAACAGCATATGGGTCGGATATTCATACTCTCCCACAACATAATAAAACTATGCGTAAATATCTCCCAAAAATATTAGAGAATGCTAACAAGGTAACATTTATGAGCAAAGCTCTTCTGAATTCCGGAATTAATATTGGTTATTCCGGAGAAAATAGTGCAATAATTCCAGTTGGGGTTGATACAAACATATTTTATCCAATTGATAAAGATAGTGCATCAAAAAAAACTGGATGGAGACAAACGAAGAAATATGTTGTTGGCTTTGTGGGTAATTTAATTCCTATAAAAAGGGCAGATTGTCTACCTAGAATATTTTCTATTATTGAAAA
>NZ_SIJA01000059.1:0-20297 GCF_012062385.1 Methanocorpusculum sp. GPch4
ATAATATAAGGTATTTTTCAATTTCAAGGAAGATATGGGGTTTGTTTTGTTGTCAAACGAATCGACAAGTAGCTGACAAGTTGACAAATACGCTTGCGTGATGCCGTCACTTTTCCCGCATCCCTTTTATCCTCCCGAAAAGAACATCTATCATAGTCAACCCGCCATGATCCTCAACACCGGAAGCAGAACCGACATCCCCGCTTTTTTCAGCGAATGGTTCTTCAACCGGATCCGCGAAGGATATGTCCTTGTTCGAAACCCGTATTATCCCCGTAAAGTTACGAAGTATCTGCTCGATCCTGACATCGTGGACTGTATAAACTTCTGCACCAAAAATCCTGATCCAATGCTTCCGAGAATCCATGAACTGGACGGATTCGGTCAGTTCTGGTATGTCACCATAACGCCGTACGGAAAAGAGATCAAACCAAACGTCCCTCCGGCAAAACGAGTGATCGATTCATTTCAGCAGCTCTCTTCGATCACCGGGCTCAACCGGATCGGCTGGCGGTATGACCCGATTTTTCTGACAGAAACATATTCTCTCGAGCATCATATCGCTTCGTTTGAAAAAATGGCCGCAGAACTTGCCGGATACACCGACGTCTGCGTCATCAGCTTTCTCGACCTCTATGAAAAAACCAGATGGAACTTCCCTGCCGGCAAAGACGTGGAACAAACGGACCGCCTCGCTCTTGGAAAAGCCTTCTGTGAGATCGGCCGCGAGTATGGAATAACGATAAAATCCTGCGCAGAAGGCGTCGAACTCGCACCCTTCGGTGTTGATTGTTCGGGATGCCTTACCCGCGAAGTCCTGGAGCGTGCCGTCGGTCAAAAACTTCGTCACGATCCCGGCAGCACATCCACACGAAGTTCCTGCTCCTGTCTGCTGAACTGCGACATCGGAGCCTACAACACCTGCGGTCACGGATGTGTCTACTGTTATGCGAATTATGATCAAAAAACCGTCCAAAACAATCGTTCGCTCCATGACCCCTCATCACCATTTCTCATCGGCACATCAACAGACGGCGATATCGTGATGAATGCCCGTCAGATCCGTCTGCGTGACGGCCAGACGCCTCTCTTCTAAGCATATTTCATTGGAGTTACGCTGTGTTGGTGTGGATTCAATTCAGGAAGGGTAAGGCTGGGTGTGGAAACATGAGATTATTTAACCGCGAATAAGCCCAAATGAGCTTTGCTCATTTGAGGCGGCACGCAAGCCTTCGGCTTGCACGCCTCCGCGAATTTTCGCGTTCGCAAATCAGAGATTTGCTCTCCGCTTCGGGCTTCCAGCCCTCGCTTGAATCGCATTTTTCTTGCGTTCGGGGACTCTGCTCCGGCTGATGCGTGCAAATCGAAGATTTGCGTGCCGCCTCAAATGGGCTTTGCCCATTTGGACTTCGCCTACGCAAGAATCGCACGCCGTCTGGAAAAGTCCACGAGCTGAAAGCTCGTGAGACGTCTCAAGAGCCTTTGGCTCTTGGATAAATGCTGGGAAAAACCCGCCCGCGGATTTTTCTTATGTTCAGAATCCCTCTTTTTTTATTCAGGGTGCGGGGCCGCGACTCCGGCGCGGAGCGGCCCGCGGTGGAATATCCTCTTTTTTGGGCATAGATACATTTTCCGGCAGTTCATCCGGAATGAAGATTGCATCTAGGAATTATGTGATGATTGCGAGGATAACACCGCGTAACTCCTATTTCAGCAACCCTTATATCGGATGACGATACAACAATATGTCGTCAAGCGATACATCGTTAAACGTTACATCGCCGCACGGAATAAAACATGACACCTCCTTTGGAAAAATCCCCTCTCACGGAAGCAGCCTACTACATCCTGCTCTCTCTCTACGAACCGATGCACGGCTACGGGATAATGCAGAATGTCAAAGTACTGAGCAGTGACCGGGTCAATCTGGGTCCCGGGACCTTATACGGCGCGATCAGCACACTGCTCGAAAAAGGCTGGATCATCTCTGCCGGTGAATCGGATTCGAGAAAAAAAGAGTATCAGATCACCGAATCCGGAAAGAAAGTCGTGGGTTATGAAATACAGAGACTCGAAGAACTTCTTAAAAACGGCAAAAAAATTACCGGAGCAGAACAATGAAGCACACAACATGGAGATGGATCTCCGATTATGAAAAAGAGGAGAAATGGCTGAACGAGATGGCGGCAAAGGGCATGTCCTTGTACAGTTTCTTCTTTGGGAAGTACACCTTCGAAGAGACCGAGCCTGGAAAGTACATCTACCAGATCGAACTTCTGGAAAGTTTTCCGACGTCGCCGCAAAGCGTTGCCTATCTCAGATTTTTAGAAGATACGGGGGTTGTCTGTGTAGCGTCTGTGTTCAGATGGGTGTATTTACGAAAAGAGGCGGCGAGCGGTCCGTTCGAACTTTACACCGACATCGACTCAAAGATAAAACGCCTCTCAACGATGAAAAATCTCTGGTTTACTTTTGTCTGGCTCGAGTTCATTATTGCCGCGGCAAATCTGGCTATGGTCATCTATGGATGGATCGTTTTGGGTCAGATGGCGTGGATAAACCTTGGCTGTGTTGTGCTTCTCGTTGTAATGGGTCTTCTCCTGCTTCATTTAGGGTTAAAACCTGCACGAAAGATCAAATCCCTCAAACGCGAACAGCTGATCCGCGAGTAAAACTTTTCCTTTTTTTCGGAACCCCGATAAAATCCCCAACTTCTTCGGCCCGGATATATCACGACCAAACAACAGATAATGTAGTATGAAAGGAGGCAACACAATGTCCGGCATTCGTTAAAATAACTCTCGCACTCAGCCTGTTTCGACGAAATACAACCTCATCGAATATGTCACTTTTTTGCATGGCCCCTATTTTGAAACTACCCCTCTTTCGCCACCGAAAAGCAGTCCTTATCCAGCACCTTTCCGTCATACCGCTTTTCTGCGAGAGCAAGTGTTCCCTCATACCGGAACCCGAGTTTTTCAAGGACACGCTTTGAGCGGAGATTAAAGGGATAACATGTAGCCGAAATAAGATCCAGCTGCATCTCCTCAAACCCGTATCCGATGACTGCGCCGGCTGCTTCCGTCATGTATCCCTGTCCCCAGAACGCTTCGCCGAGCGCATACCCAAGCATCCTCACCGAATCGTTCTCGCGCAGAGGATCATCGATCAGACCGACACTGCCGATCATCACGCCGGTCTCTTTCAGGACCATCCCGAAAACACTCTCCTGTTCGAGAAAAATTTCCTGCATGATCAGCCTTGTCTCCTCCAGGGTTTCGTGCGGCTTCCACCCGGCATCCCGACCGGTGTTCGGCCCCCGCGAATAGGCAAAAATATCTTCTGCATCCGAATCAACGATCTGCCGAAGGATCAGCCTCTTTGTCTCGATCATCATTCCCTCAAGAACTCTTTCAGCTCATCCCGTCTTGCATCATAATCCTCAATGCCGAGATCATACTGCTCATGGATATCCTCTGAGTCTTTGGTCGTCGTCTTCACCTTTCCCGCATGCGACGGGGCAAAAACAAATGCCTTTCCTTTCGCCTCCAGATCGTTGATCTGCGCTATAACCTGATGATACCTGAGATGCCGGTCATCGATCTTTTTCACCACTTCCGGGAACCGGCGCAGGATCATATGATAAAACGGCTTGTATCTCTGGGGCTGACGGTGGAAACTTCGCGGATTTTCCAGAATCACCACCAGCTTGTCGCATTGGTCATCAAGCGCCTTCTGTATCGGGATCGAATCCGCAACCCCGCCGTCAAAATACAGTTTCCCGTTCAGTTCCACCGGCTTACACACAACCGGGATCGCACAGCTCGCCATGATGGCGCGGAAATCATCCTTCTTCATATCGGTTCTGGATAAATACTCGGCTTCGCCGGTTCTGGCGTTCGTCGCCGTCAGATAATATTCTGCAGGATTTGCCTGCAAAGCGTCAAAATCCACCGGATCGATCCCAGTCGAGTTCGAGATCGTGCCGTAAATATACTGCAGATTAAAATACGACCCGTTCTTCAGATAATTCCTCATCCCGAGATACTCAGGATGTTTCTGATATATCGTATAAAAATGCAGATTCCGCTCACGCTGGTTTGCAAGATACGACGCCAGATTCCCCGAACCCGCTGAAACCCCGATACACTCATCAAAACAGATCCCGTCATCCAAAAACCGGTCAAGGATGCCTGCGCTGTATGCACACTTCATCCCCCCTCCTTCGACGATCAGCCCGTTCTTACTCATGATACTTGATATTTATCAGACTCACCCTTAATACCGCGGTATTTGTTCCGGGCGGACGGCCGAAAAAAAAGGATCAGGGCCGGAAGTACTCGACCAGCGACTCGAAGAGTTTCATATCGAACTGCTCATCATAGTTCTTGTACAGCCCCTCGCCGATACGTTCCGCGTGTCCCATTTTTCCAAGAACCCGGCCGTCGGGCGAGGTGATCCCTTCGATCGCCATCATCGAATCATTCGGATTGTAGCGGATATCCGAGGTCGGATGATTGGTCAGATCGACATACTGCGTTGCTACCTGACCGTTTTCGATAAGGTGCTTCAGCACGTCGTCGTTTGCGAGGAATCTTCCCTCCCCGTGGGAAATAGGCACGGCGAAGACATCGCCCGGCTTCACCTTCGCAAACCAGGGGGATTTCACAGACGAAACCCGGACCCGGACGATCTTCGACTGATGTCTGCCGATTGTATTGAACGTCAGCGTCGGCGAATCCGCATCCACGTCGACGATCTCTCCGTAGGGAACGAGTCCCAGCTTGATCAGCGCCTGGAACCCGTTGCAGATCCCAAGGATCAGTCCGTCCCGGTTCTTTAACAGATCATGGACGGCGTCCTTGATCTTCGCATTGCGGAAGAACGCCGTGATGAACTTGCCCGATCCGTCGGGTTCGTCCCCGCCGGAGAACCCGCCCGGAATGAAGATCGCCTGGGACCGGGAGATCGCGTCCGCCGCCCTATCGACCGACTCGGCCGTGTCCTTTGCCGTCTGATTGTTGATCACGAGGATTTCAGGAATGGCGCCGGATCTTGCGACGGCCTTCGCGCTGTCATACTCGCAGTTCGTTCCCGGAAACACCGGAATGAAAACCCGCGGATGGGCAGTCCGCTCCCGCGGTTTGATGAGACTTCGTGTCTCGTACTTGATCTTTTTGATCCTGCCCGACCCCTGCGGAATATTGCACGGATAAACCGACTCCAGTTTCGCTTCGTATGTGTTCAGAAGCGTTTCCAGCGGGAGTTTTACGCCGGCATACCGGATGAAAGCGTCCGGCGTCGTTACGCCTAAGGGGACTCCGACCTTTGAGTCATCGGCGAGTTCGAGAACAAACGCTCCGTAGTTGTATCCGAAGATCTCCGCCGGATCCACACTGCTGTCATACGCGAATCCGATCATGTTCCCGAATGCCATTTTTAATACGGCCTCCGCGATGCCCCCGAGGGAAGGAGTATAGCAGGAGAGGACTTTCCCCTCTCTCATAAGCATGGTGACAAGATGGTAATTTGCGGTCAGCGACTCCGCCTTCGGGAGACCGTTTTCATCATACTCGGCTTTCAGAAGAACGACCTTGTGACCCGGACTTTTGAACTCGTTTGTGACGATGTTTCCGATCTTCTCCGTCGTTACGGCGAACGAGATCAGTGTCGGAGGGACATCAAGTTTCTCAAAGGAACCGCTCATCGAATCCTTCCCGCCTATCGCGCCGACGCCGAGCCCCATCTGGGCGGCAAATGCGCCAAGAAGCGCGCTCATCGGCTTGCCCCAGCGTTTCGGATCTTTGCCCGGCTTCTCGAAGTACTCCTGGAACGAAAGATACACATCTTCGAACTCGGCTCCGGTCGCGATCAGTTTTGAGACGCTTTCGACGACCGCGAGGTATGCTCCGTGATACGGACTCTTCTCCGAGATCATCGGGTTGAATCCCCACGCCATCAGCGAGCAGTCGTCGGTATCGCTTTTTTCCACCGAGATCTTGTTCACCATCGCCTGGATCGGGGTCAGCTGATACCGTCCGCCAAACGGCATAAGGACCGTTCCTGCGCCGACCGTCGAATCGAACCGCTCGGAAAGTCCCTTCCTCGAACAGCTGTTTAAGTCGCCGGCGAGTTTTTCATAATTCTCGGCAAACCCGTCGCCGACCTCTTTTGCAAACGGTTTCGGCTCCGCAAGTTCGATCTCGATGTGTTTTTCCGTCCCGTTCGTATCCAGAAATGCACGGGAGATATCGACGATCTTTTTCCCGTTCCAGTTCATGATCAGCCGGGGATTCTTTGTGACCCGGGCAACGACCGTTGCTTCCAGATTCTCCGCGTGTGCAAGGGACCGGAACGTTTCCGCATCGTTTTTGTCCACGACCACCGCCATTCTCTCCTGCGACTCGCTGATCGCGAGTTCCGTCCCGTCAAGGCCTTCGTACTTTTTCGGGACCGCGTTCAGATCGATCTCCAGACCATCGGCAAGCTCGCCGATCGCGACCGAAACCCCGCCTGCCCCGAAATCATTGCAGCGTTTGATAAGACGGGAAGCTTCCTTGTTTCTAAACAGCCGCTGGATCTTCCGCTCCTCGGGAGCATTCCCCTTCTGGACTTCGGCTCCGCAGCTCGTAAGGGAAGCGACCGTATGGGACTTCGAGGATCCGGCCGCCCCGCCGCATCCGTCTCTGCCGGTCCGTCCGCCTAACAGGATCACGACGTCACCATCGGCTGGGATCTCGCGCCGGACATTTTCCATAGGGACTGCCCCTATAACGGCGCCGACTTCCATCCGTTTTGCCACGTAACCCGGATGATACAGCTCATCGACGATGCCGGTCGCAAGCCCGATCTGGTTTCCGTACGAACTGTAGCCCGCCGCCGCCGTCGTCGCGATCTTTCTCTGCGGAAGTTTGCCGGCAAGCGTCTCACTCACCGGCGTTAAGGGATCTCCGCCGCCCGTCAGCCGCATCGCTGCATACACATAGGCCCGGCCGGAAAGCGGATCGCGGATCGCTCCTCCAAGACAGGTCGCCGCCCCGCCGAACGGTTCGATCTCGGTCGGGTGATTGTGGGTCTCGTTTTTGAACAGTAAAAGCCAGTCCTCGTCCTGCCCGTCGACAGAGACGGTTATTTTTACCGTACAGGCGTTGATCTCGGGCGACTCGTCGAGTTTATCGAGTTTTCCTTCCTGTTTGAGATGGCGGACCGCGATCGTCGCGATGTCCATCAGATTGACCGGTTTGTCCCTGCCGACGGCTTTTCTGACCGCGAGGTAGCCGTCGTATGCTTTCTGGAGAAGCGGGCTTTCTGTGGTCACTCTGTCGATCGTCGTTAAAAATGTCGTATGGCGGCAGTGATCCGACCAGTAGGTGTCGATCATCCGGATCTCGGTGATCGTCGGGTCACGGTTTTCCGCAATAAAATACTGCTGACAGAATCTGATGTCGTCTTCATCCATCGCGAGCCCCAGTTCGCGGATAAGGGCGGAGAGGCCTTTTTCATCCAGTCTGGTGAATCCGGTAAGGGTTTCAACGGTTGTCGGGATATGGTAGGAGACGGAAAGGGTCTCCGGTTTTTCGAGCGACGCTTCTCTGCTCTCGACCGGGTTGATCACGTAATTTTTGACCGCACGCAGCTGTTCTTTGGAGATCTTTCCTTTGAGAACATACACGCGTGCGGTGTTGACCGCCGGTCTCTCCCCTTGGGAGATCAGCTGGATACACTGGGCTGCGCTGTCTGCCCTCTGGTCGAACTGGCCGGGCAGAAACTCGACGGCAAAGACGTGTTCGTCTTTTTCCACCGGTATTTCGTCAAAGGTCAGATCCAGCTGGGGTTCGGAGAAGACCGTTGTCTTTGCGTATTCGAAGAGTTCCTGTTCTATATTTTCGACATCGTACCGATTGATTATTCTGACCGATGTCAGTTCTTTGATGCCCAGCAGACTCTGCAGTTCATTCTGGAGCGAGCGTGCTTCGTTTGCCAGAGCGGGTTTCTTTTCAACAAATATCCTGTAGACCATATCAGTATCCCTTTCCTGTACCCGGACGTTTCTATGCCTATATGTAGGCTATGCATGCAAATTAACTGTTCCCGTGATGGGGTTTTGCGGCCCATAGTTTTATGATTGTTCGACATGCATCATATCCTGTATGACTACATTTTTCGAGTATCTGACCAAAGACGGGGGCGTCCTTTCGACCGCTCTGGTTCTGCTCGGTGTTGCCGTTATTATAGGGTCGGCAGTTGTATTGTCAGGCTACAACTTTATCCTGATGATCGTCGGGATCTTTGTAGGGGTGATCATCATTATTATCGGAGGAAAGTATTCGAAGTTTAAAAAAGAGGAGAACTAGGGATTTAGGAGAAGGAAGAGAAAAACTCCTTCAGGTCTTTTTTTGTTTCGGGGGAGAGTGCTGATTTTTTTACGCCCAAAACCGCTCCTTCAAGTCCGTAGAGCCGGTGAAGGCAGGCAGTGTCGTCGACCGATCTGATCATCAGCCAGGCTTTTTTGCTGCCTGTTTCACGCAGCTGTGCGGCAGTCGTGATCCCGACTTTGTTGAGTTTTTCTTCGGTGTCTTTGCCGATGTTGGGTAACGATGCAAGTTCGCCCATGGGTTTTGCCTACGGTATCTATTGGCAGGAGGGGATGTTAATCTTACGCGGTGTTGGTGTTGATCCATTTCGTGAAGGGGGTGAGAGGGTGTGGAAACATGAGAAAAAACCAACCGCGAATCGGCGCGAATCCGCCCTTCGGGCGAGGCGAATCGGATTTGCTATTCCTCACTTGAACACGGCGGGTCTAATCGCAAATCAAAGATTTGCTCAGCTAAGGGCGAGCCTTTCGGCTCACCCCGCACGCCCCGCCGGTTCATCCCTTCATCGGGACCGTTCGGGCAAATCCTGTCGGCGCCCCAGCGCCTCCCCATGGTAATTTTCTTTCTCCGTTTCATTTTGGGCCTGGAGTAAAAGAACATTTTACAAGTTTTAGAACTGCTCAATGCATATTTCCCTCACAGGAGCCGCTGGGGCGGCGACAGGATTTGCCCGAACGGTCCCGATGAAGGGACGAGCAAGACAGTGAAGCTGGATTGCGAGAGTGAGGAAAAGCAAATCCGATTATGAGAGCAAGCCAAAGGCTTGCGAGATTCGCGCCGATTCGCGGTTGGTTTTTCTCTTATGTCTACACGAATGCATTACACGAAATCAAAATACATCTTATCCGTACTCCGTCTTCCTCCAATCTATTTCGAAATCCATCAATTTAGAAATACATCTAAATAGTTTCGCAGACAACAGAGTATGAGTAATATGGGATTTCCCGAGACATTCAAAGCCTTATCCGATCCGGTCAGACGTGAGATCCTCACGCTCTTGAAAGACGGCAGGATGTCTGCCGGAGATATCGCCGGACACTTCGACATGACCGGAGCGACGATTTCGTATCATCTGTCCCAGCTGAAAAAAGCGGATCTTGTGACGGAGACGAAGTACAAGAACTTCGTGTATTACGAGCTGAATCTTTCGGTGTTCGAGGAGCTTATGTGTTGGATCTCCCAGTTTAACGAGGTACAAAATGAAAATCGATAAAACCCTGTTCATCACCTCGGCGCTTTGTCTTGCGCCGATCCTGCTTGGCGTTCTGCTGTATGACCGTCTGCCGGATATGATTCCGATCCATTTCGACTTCGCCGGCGACCCGGACAACTGGGGGGCAAAACCGTTCGTCGTGTTCGGCATGCCGGCCCTCCTCTGTCTGCTCAATATCGTCTGTAATGTTTCGACCCGCAAATACGGCGGGGAAAACCAGAGTATGCTGCTGAAGTTCTCCCGCTGGCTGATCGCCGTCATCGCGCTGATCGTTGTGCCGATCACGCTCTTTAAGGCGATCGGCGCTGATATCCCGATCGAGGTGATCGTTCCCGTTCTGGTCGGTGTCATCTTTATCATCATCGGGAATTATCTTCCGAAGACGAAACAGAATCCGGTCGCCGGCGTGAGACTCCCCTGGACGATGGAAAGCGCCGAGAACTGGCGGCGGACCAGCCGGTTCTCCGGGTATCTCTTCATCATCGGCGGGTTTGTGATGATCCTGAATGCGTTTTTCGCGTTGTTCTGGATCCCGGTGTTTTTCGGGATCCTCATCGCGATGATCGCGGGACCGGTCATCTACTCGTATTATCTGCATAAAAAAGGGATCTGATTTTTTTTGGAGAAATCAGGTATAATCTTTTTTTTTTGATCGGGTAACAGAATCGGTTTTTGTTGGGTTTATCTCGGTTTGGTGTACGTAATTTTGCGGATGGCGGCACCCATCACACGAAATCCACGAAAAAAACGCAAATCAAAGATTTGCTCTGCTGAGGTCGGCCGCGTTCCGCGTCCAACCCGCCAACGAAAACACGAAAAAATAAAGAATCAGCTGGGTGGAGATACAGATAGTACCCTCCCCCGTCCCCCACACGAAAAATCACAAATTCGCAAACCTTCGGTTTGCTCGGCTGAGGTCGTCGACTTCGTCGCCAACCCGCCAACGAAATTCACGAAAAGGGGGACAGGGACGGTGTGATCTCAACCGAAAAAAACAACTGAAGTCCATTGAGATATACTTCGATTTCGTGTACGGGATTCATGTAGACACAAGAGAAAAACCAACCGCGAATCTCCGCGAATCCTCGCGAATCGCATTTTTCTTGCGCCGTCGTGCTCTGCTCCGGCTGATGCGTGCAAATCGAAGATTTGCGTGCCGCCTCAAATGGGCTTTGCCCATTTGGGCTTCGCCTACGCAGGAATCGCACCCTCTCTTGAAAAATGCTATAGGAAAAACCCGCGTGCCGGTTTTTCTCTCCGTAAACTTCTCAATTGATGCGATCGAAAAAGAATGAATCAACAGAAAAACCCGCACGCGGGTTTTTCCGTCAGCATTTTTCAAGAGAGGGTGCGATTCCTGCGTAGGCGAAGCCCAAATGGGCAAAGCCCATTTGAGGCGGCACGCAAATCTTCGATTTGCACGCATCAGCCGGAGCAGAGCACCCGAACGTAAGGAAAATGCGATTGGCGAGGATTCGCGGAGATTCGCGGTTGGTTTTTTCATACATCCACCCCCATCCCGACTCCTTTCTTCATTTAAGAATGCCAGTATACCCTATCACCCTAAACCGCGCTCTTCGCTGGCATGATCGTCCCTTTCGCTCCAAAAACCAGCATCCCCGTAAACCCTTCCGGCACAAACCAGCTCTCCGCCAGGACCTCATTTCTCATCGCCGACAAAGCATACTCCTCCTCGATCAGCTTCACCGGGAAAAACCTGACCTCCCAGAAATTCGCCGGTGAACCTTCCCTAACCTCAGCCGGCTCACAGAGCGTCTTCCCATCCGGGCAGACAAGCGTCACCAGAATCTCCCCCCCGGGCGCGAAGTTCGTCGTTCCGGAAACGAACACGCTCCGTTCCTTCATCGACGCAGAAACCGGCTCCATTTTGATCCAAAACACCATGTCGTTTGTAAACGCCTTGATCCGCAGATTCGTCTCCCCGTCCGCGCTCAGATCTTCCCACGCCCCCGTTTCTGTTCTCAGAAAACTCTGGCCCGCACGGGCAAACGTCGTTGTGGACACCTCCTCTGAAACCGCGGACGTATCGATCGAAATATTCAGCGGCTCCTCCCCCTCGAGATCATACACAACCGAAAAGGTCTGCCCCTTCTCGATTGGGACAGGATCATCCAGCCGGATCGTATAGTATCCCGGGAATGCGATTCTGCCCGTCTGCTCTGCAAACAGCGTTCCGTCATCCGGTTCATCCGGCAGCGGATCGGTGTAGACACGCAGCGCGTAATTCACGGACTGGTTCGTATCAAGCGTTACGGCCCGGATCTCTTCATTCCCGCCTGCCGTGAACACATTCCCGATCCTCGCCGAACTTTGGTTCAGCGATCTGTTTTCAACCAGCGTCCCGCCGTCATACTGATACGTATGCTCAAACCAGGGTTCTGTCCCGAGGAAGAACGTAAACGGGTAGGTCACCTCCTCATACGGCATCCAGATGTAGGTAGAGTTCGAAAGATCGCTTCCCCACGAGTTCTGGATCAGCCATGCCCCGTCATGTTCCGGCGGAACCGCGAACAGCTCTTTTGCAAAATCATCGTCCCAGCCGATCAGAAGGACGGCATGCCCTCCGCCATACTCAAGGTTTTCTCTGTCGGTATCTCCAAAGGAAAACACCCAGTCCCCGTTCTCCAGCTCCTGCAGATACGGCTCGACCGGGTTAAAGAAGAATCCGAACGCGGCGGCTCCTTTTTCGAGGAGCATGGTCTTTACGTCGTCCTTTTCAGAAGGGGGGATCATGACGGCGGAGTCCAGCACGATCTCGTTTTGGGAAATTGCCGTGTCATCGGACGGGGCGGTATTGTTCCCGTAGGAGTCGAAGGGGGCAGCGGATTCGTTTACGGCGCCGAATCCGGCGGCAAGGGTATACATCGCCTGGGTGAGCTCTCCGCCGAGAACAAGGCCGTAGATGTTGTCCTGCGGGTCGGTTTCCTGAACATGGGTGTAGTCTCCGGCGATGCCTTCGAGCCCGGGATGGGGGGATGCCGGGTCGATGAAGGCGTCCCGGTTATAGGTGAAGTAGGCGGTGTGGAAAGCGGAGAGGTCGATCCCGGCGTATTTTTCCGGATCCTGTTTGATCATGCCGGATTCAAGTGAGCTTATCGAGGCGAAGGTCCAGCAGAGACCGAAGTATCCCTGGTCGGTGATGAGGGGGGTGAGGTTTTTGTCCCGCATATCGTAGGAGGACGGCAGCTCGGCCGCGGCGGGGAAAATGAGGAGAGCGGTGAGGAGGAGGGCCAGGGGGAGGATTTTCCGGGACATGATGATGGTGTTCTGAGATTCTATGGAGAGGGGAGGGTAATAAGGATTTTGGAAGCGGAATGAGTCTTCAGGCTCATTCTCAGTGGAGGTGGGGACCTAAAGTTCGCCCTAAAAAAGATATTTGTTGAAAATTAAGCATATTTGGCGTATTTAGCACCATTGCCCGAGATTGATACAATGCTGCCAACAACAGAATATACGTCTGGTCCATTACTAATGGTAACAATACTGCCCGTTCTAGCATATTTTGTTCCATCAGAATAAACTACAGTTATGATACTACCTGTCTTTGAATAGGTTCGTATATTCTGTGTTCCCATTCCTAATGGATCATCGATTGTCACCGGATAACTTCCCAACATACCGGATGAAGAGGGTGCAGTTTGAACTACATAAGTGGATGTAGTTTGTACTGGATAAGAGGGTGTATTTTGCCCAGAATAAGTGTATGTGGGTGATGTTGCTTTATGTTCATCTGAGGTTTGACCAATGATACATCCCGACGATATTGTAATACAGATTACTATAATTGAAATTATAAAAATTAATTTACCACGCATAATTTTTCTATTGGTTTCAAACGTAATATAACTTAGTCAAAATAGGAGTTATTTGGTGTTGGTGTGAAATCTTCATTCCAGTTGAACTACTTGGAAATCTATATGGGCCTCAGCAAAATAGGATCCTCCACCGCGGGCCGCTCCGCGCCGAAGTCGCGGCCCCGCACCCCGAATCAAAAATGAGAGAATAAGAACATAAGAAAAACCCGCGGGCGGGTTTTTCCCCAGCATTTTTCCAGAGAGGGTGCGATTCTGCGCAGGCGATCAGCCGGAGCAGAGCACCCGAACGCAAGGAAAATGCGATTCGCGTTAATTCGCGGGGATTCGCGGTTGGTTTTTCTTTTGTGCCCACGCCCAACCATATTTTTCCCAATTTCCCCGATGAAGGATAAATGTAGGATAAATGTAGGTTATCATGCAGGATAAAGTCCATCCAATCGCCTTAGATTCATAAACAAACCGAAATTCAGGAAGTATGCAGGGATGTAGGTAAAAAATGAAATCCAGCCTCTCCGGCAGAACATCTCTCACCTCAAATCCCCTATACGCTGAACACTTAATCATCCTACATACCTACATAAAATTACAAATACTCCTCTAAATCCAAAACAAAGAACGATCCAGCCGTAAAAGTATGTAGGGTTGAGGATCTTCATCCTGCATTCCTCCTACATTACCTACATATCCTAGAGAGTATCCGTAAGGCTTGTCTGTTTTTCTACAGGAACGAGTTTATATCGAACACCAAGAGGCGTCCGGCTCTTCGTCAAAAACCGGTCATATCCCGCAAACTTCTGATCCGCCAGCTGCGAGATCCATCTTCCCGTCATAACATCCGTCAGCGTACCGGCCACCGCTGCCTTCACCAGATGCTCAGGCGCATAATCCAGGATCATCTGCCCTGAAACCTGATGCTCCTTCCTCTGCTCCCCCTCACGGATCAGAACCGCCTTCAGTCCCGCCGGCGAAAACATCTCCGTCCCGAACATGGCATCCAGCCGGGCAAGCAGCTCGCAGCCCTCCGTCTCCGCCTCATTATCTCCCGTCTGGACCTCACCCAGATTCGAAAGCACCCGGGAAAATCCCGCCGCATACAGCGAGCCTGCTATCGTAGAAAACCATTCCGGATACTCCGAAAGATTCCCCGGAAGCGGCGGGGGAGATGGTCTCCCCTTCGAAATCCAGTTCTTCAGAAACACCGCAAACGCCCACACCAGCTTTGCATGCATCTCCCCGGCATATCTGATCAGCTCATCCTTCTGCCGGGAAAACCTCAGCTCCTGCCATGGCTTCTGGGCAAGGATATTCGTCACCACCACTCTCCCGCAGACATCCGCCGCGATCTTCAGATGGTTCCCGTTCACGCAGAACTGCGTCGTCACGGCCCGTTCCAGCTGAGTCAGACTGCCGAGATCCCGAAACGCCGCCGTTCCGTTTCCCGACGTCGCCGAGAGAAGAAACTCCGACACAAAATCCGCACCCGGCGCCACATTGTCGATAACGGCATACAGCGGACTCTCCTTCACGATCGTCTTATGCAGCTTCTCCATCTCCTCGGCCCGTGCCGGCGCCGGATACACCTTCGGTTCAGCGCCAAACGCCGCGATCCCGTTGATCCTCTGCAGAAAACTCCCCCCGGTCCGCGGACTGTTCTTCTGCACGGCAAGGATCGGAAACGGGCCGGCAAGACTTGGTCTAAGCATCGCGGAAAACACCGAAACCAGATTATTTTCATAATCCGCCCGGTCTTTGAACAGGAACTCGTGATACACACTGTCGAGATATTCGCGTGCGAGGGCAAGATCGGATTCAGACGGGATCTCCGGGACCGGCGGGACAGCCGTTTCCTTCAGGAAAAACCAGCCGGTGTTTTTGTCAAAACCTTTCGCGGAAACGACTTCGCCGTCAGGCTTCAGCATAACGCCGGGATGCAGACCGCTGATCTCCGGCAGATGATCCAGCTCCTTTGCCGAGGCTTTCAGCACGCTTTCGAGCAGGTCGAAGGGAAGCGGGATCTCGGTCCTGGCTTCATCCCCCGGTTTGTGCCAGGAGGAAAGCGCCGTCAGCAGGATACGGAGCCTGCCCCGGTCAAGAGGCGTGACGGCGCCGTCTGCGATCTCGCAGAGCCTGCCGGCATAGATCCCGACAAACGAACGGTTCGCGGAATTGTAATACCGCAGAGCCTTCCCGGCGCTTTTTACTGCCGCCGCGGTATTTGCCGGCAGTTCCCGGGGGATAGGGACCGGCGAGACGGGGCATAGTTCACCTTCGGGTTCATTTTGGTCATAGGTGAGGGTGATGGTCGGATGGCTGTTCGAAGGCGGAGAGAAGATCGAGAGGTCGATATCTTCCGCCGAAGGGGATAGGGTCCCCTCTCTGGATGGAATCGTCGTATCAAAATACATAGATCGGCTCGTATCCATGCCGGCGGGCGGGTCGGTTCTCAAAATTATGAGTGGTATATTTCAGACCGGCAGAATGTAATGAGATATATGCTTTATAAGTGTAAAAAACCCGGGGGAAATGTCTTGATTTCTCTGTATTTAGATAAATTAATATACAATATCATCCTCTGCCAAGCGGCAGGATCTCGATCGTATATCCGTCAGGATCCTCGAGGTAATAGATACCACTTGCCTTGTTGACCGACTTCACGCAGCCCATCTTCTGGTGTTTTTCAAGGGATCCCTGAAAATCGTCGGTCGAGAACGCGAGATGCCTTCCATTGTCTCCCGGCTCATATGGGTTTGTCCGCCCGGTGATCTGCGTGAGTTCCAGTTTGTGGTTCGATTGGCCGTCCCCCAGAAAAACTATTCTAACGTCCCCTGACTCGGGCACGATACGTTTTATTTCAAACAGTCCCAGCGCTTCTGCATAGAACTTCATCGATCGGTCGAGATCGAGCACGTTGATATTGTTGTGGATCATCTGAAACTGCATACAGATACCTCTCTTCTGAAATATTTAAGCGATCCGGGGATCAGAAAAAAAGCTGAGAAAGATTCTCAGATATAGTATTATAGAATCAGATGAGAAGGTTCAGCACGTAGATAAAAACGCCTACGATACCGGCGACCACTAAAACGACCGTTGGTCTGATGTGAAACGCTTTCTTGTCATCCGCATCGTAATAGGTAACCAGACCTGCCGATGAACTTAGTCCTTTGCCCGAGCTCTTTGCTGCCATATCCTATTATATTGCTCCTCTACCCATATAAAAGAACAGGAGAACACAAAGATCCATGCAGCAGGAAACACTCGAGGGGCTGGCCTTTGTCGGAGAAGCGTTTACGCCGGAAAATGTCAGGATCGTGATCGAAAACGGCCGTATCGCCGAGATCACCGAGAGGAAAACCGGCTCCGCGAACTGGATCGTTCCGGCGTTTTTCAACGCGCATACGCATATCGCCGATACGGTCGGGATGGATACCCCGGCCGACCGGCCGCTTGCGGAACTCGTCGCTCCCCCAAACGGGCTGAAACACCGGCTTTTACGCGAAACGCCGCCGGACCGTCTGGTCTCTGCGATGCGGGACACAATTGGGTTCATGAAGGCATCCGGGACGCTTGGTTTTGCGGACTTCCGGGAAGGCGGCCCTGAAGGGGTGGATCTTCTCCGGCAGGCGGCCGATCCGGCGGTCGGGATGGTTGTTTTCGGACGGGACGGCGGGGAGATGACCGCTGACGGACTCGGTCTTTCGAGTGCGAAAGGAACGGCCGGCGAGGGGGGAGCTGTCCGCCGTGCAAAGGCGGCCGGGAAACGTTTCGCCGTGCATGCTGGCGAAGCAGGGGTCAAAGACATCGAAGCGGCGTTTTCCCTCGACCCGGATCTGATCATCCATGCGACCCACTTTACGAAGGAACACATCCGGGAGGCGGCCGACCGGGATATCCCGATCGTCATCTGTCCGCGATCAAACTGGCGGCTCGGCGTAACGGCCGATGCCCAAAGGCCGCCTGTTCATGAGATGCTCAAGGCAGGATGCCGGGTGTTTCTCGGCACGGACAACGTGATGTTCGTTTCCCCGGATATGTTTGCCGAGGCGGCATTCCTGCAGACCGTATACAAAACCGCCTCTTCAGACCTCCTCCGGATGATGACGGGCGGCTTTTCCCTTCAGGGCAGGCGGGGGACCATCGAAGAGGGCGGCCCGGCCGATCTCGTTGTTCTTGACGGCGGATATGCCGGCCGCTGGACGAAGGATCCGGCCGCCTCGCTTATCACGCGGATCGGATCTGCCGGTATCCTTAGAATCATTTCCGGCGGATATACCAACGCTTTATAAGCTTGGAGAGGTAATTTACTCATAAGTAGGAGGTTTCAAACTATGTTTACCAAGATACTTGTTGCGATCGACGGATCCGACATCAGCAAGAGTGCTTTTTACAAAGCGATCGAACTGGCAAAGCTGTCCAAAGCTGAACTGCATGCCATTTATGTTATCGAGTCGGGTATGATCTCGCCGGGTCCGGTGGATACATCCTGGGAACTGATCTATCAGCGGTTTGAGAAGGAAGGCCGCGATATTATGGCGGAACTGGTCGAGGATGCAGCCAAGAAAGGCCTGAAGGCGACGCCTCATCTGGAGGCCGGACATGCCGGCGACACGATCCTTGAAAAAGCAGCCGAGCTGGAATGCGATCTGATCGTTGTTGGTTCCCGCGGAAAGAGCAAGCTTGACCGCCTTTTGATCGGCAGCGTCTCTTCGCATATCGTGAACTATGCGAAAACCAACACGCTGATCATTAAAAAATAAATCCCCTCTCTTTTTTCCGCGCGATTTGCCGGTTCGCCGGCATTTTCGGTGCCGCCGGGGCGTCGGAATGTATGTGTTATTTATCTGCAGGAGTTCAAAAAATTACACACGGATTTTCTCAAACAGAAAATCACTGGGCCGAGTCAAAGCGGCAGGCCTGATCCTTAAGGTGAATATCATGATGGAAATGTTAGCAAAAGATTACATGACAAAGGATGTTGTCACGGTCGAGATCCCCTCGGGCCGCGATGATGTTTTGCGTATTCTCAAGCGGACCGGGATCAGCGGTGTTCCGGTAGTGAAAGGTCCGGAGAAGAAACTTCTCGGAATCGTTACCAGAAAGGATATTCTTCGTAAGCCTGAAGAGACGCAGGTCGCTCTTTTGATGTCAGCAGAACCGCTGACGATCCGCCCGGATGTTACACTTTCGCAGGCTGCCGATATCATGACGAAGATGAATGTCCGCCGTCTGCCGGTGGTCGAAGGCGAGAATCTTATCGGGATCCTGAGTGTTTCCGATTTGGTCGGCGCGGTGGCAAAACTCCGGGACGTTCGCGAGATCAGGGACGGGTTTGTGAGCAAAAGGACGTATGCTCTCTGGGAGGAGACTCCTCTGCCGGTCGTCGGCAGGATCATGGAACTGGCGCACACGGATGCGATGCCGATTCTGAATTCGGAGAATAAGCTGACCGGTATCATTTCGGAGCGCGATCTTATCAGATGTTCGAGTATCGAGGATGATGTGCAGACGAGCGACTTTTCGACCGGGACGGATGATGATGAGTGGACCTGGGAGAGTATCCGGGACAATCACACGATATCGTATGGCGTCTCGAAGGTCGAGCTTCCAAACAGGCCGGTGAAGGTGTGTATGGTTCGCAAGGTCATCGCGGTCCCCAATAATGCGGAAGTGAGTGACTGCGCTCTCAGGATGAAACGGGGTCGTGTGGATCAGCTGCCGATCATCGATAATGATCAGCGTCTTTCGGGGATGCTGTTTGACCGGGATCTGATCCGGGCACTTATCGAGTAACGTTTTTCCTCTTTTCTTTTTTTTCCTGAATGGGAAGGTATATTAGTGTTCTTCTCCCAGTTGTAATTATGACAAAACCGGTATTATACGACTTCTTCGCCACCTGGTGCGGACCCTGCAGAATCCAGAGCCCGATCGTTCACGATCTTGCCAAGAAACTTGGTGATAAGGTGGATGTCCAGATGGTCGATGTGGATGAGCACGGGGACCTTGCAAATAAGTATTCGATCAGTGTTGTTCCAACGCTCATTATTGAGAAGGACGGGAAGGTCATCCAGCGGCTGGAGGGCGTGACCGATGCAGCAACGCTTGAGAGTCTGCTTTTGGCTCTTATCTGAGTGAGCGGCTTAACGGTTCACTATTCTTTTTTTACAGTCAGCGCTAATACATTAGCATGACTCCGATTTCTGTAGAAGTGATTGGCTATACGTACCGGCCGTGCGGCCCGTTTCCCTGTGATAAGGACCGGTCCTGCGGGCTTGTTGACTGTTTTGAGAAGGAGACGCTGGGGTTTGCGTTTCCGGCACTGGAAAAAGCGCTGAAAGAGAAGTACGGGGACCGGGTGTCGGTGACCCTTACGCCGCTGGATGAAGGGATCCCTGAACGGGTGGTTGAACTTGTCCGGATCGATCATCCGCCGCTGCCGATCATTTTGGTGAACGGGAAGGTCGTGCCGGTGGGCGCAGTTTCGGTACCGAGGATCTCAGAGTATATCGATTTGGCACTCTGAGCCCCATACTCGTTCTTTTTTTTATAGGAGTGACGCGGTGTTGTGATCTTGACCAAGAAATACTGACATATTTATAAGTTGTACTTCGATTTCGTGTATGGGATTCATGTGGAGACTTGAGAAATCCACCGCGAATAATCGCGAATAATCGCGAATCGCATTTTTCCTGTTCCGCCCTCTTGACCTTCGGTCGCGTCCCTACGCTACGCCTGATCGGCTCCGCGTGGCCGGGACGGCGGAACGAAAAATGCTGGAAAACCCGCGTCGCGGGTTTTCTTTAAAGATTCTCAAATCTTTGTAATAATTATGCAGATTGGTTTTTAATCAGGAGAAAACCCGCGACGCGGGTTTTC
>NZ_SIJA01000060.1:0-13641 GCF_012062385.1 Methanocorpusculum sp. GPch4
AAGCAGGACGTTAACGCGAGCCTTGAACATAAGATATTTCCACCGCGGGACGCTCCGCGCCGAAGTCGCGTCCCCGCACCCCTTAATCAGAAAAAAGGAAAGAGATGTGGGGGAGCATATTTGCCAACTGTCAAATTCAGGCTACTGGGGCAAAGGGATCATGACGCAGATGGTGAAAGAGGTCTGCGGTCTGGCGTTTTGCAGATTCCCGATCGACGCGATCTTCGCGGAGCACTATGAGTGGAACGCCGCATCGCAGAAGGTTTTGGAAAAGGCGGGCTTCGTGTACAAAGGGGCTAAGGAAAAATCCCGGGTGTATACGCTTGTAAAGAGTAAAGTGTAGATTTCGAGAGATATCTCCACGCTTATTTTTCGGTGTAAGCTTCAGTTTCGTGTACGGTATTTTTTTAGTGGTACCATCCTCGCAAGGCAAAGCCTTGCTCGGCTGAGGTCGTCCGCTTCGCGTCCAACCCGCCCATCACACGAAATGCACGAAAATAAAAACGAAAACACGAAAATAAAAAAATCGATGGGATGGGGATACAAATCTTACCCTCCTCTGTCCACTCGCAAGTCTATCGACTTGCTCAGCTAAGGTCGACCGCTTCGCGTCCAACCCGCCCCCCACACAAAATTTTCTAAAATCAACGAAATTCACGAAAAGGGGGACAGGGGCGGATGAATGGGAGAAAAGAAAGGAGTCGGGATGAGTGTGGATGTATGAAATTATTGAACCGCGAATAAGCCCAAATGAGCTTTGCTCATTTGAGGCGGCACGCAAGCCTTTGGCTTGCACGCCTCCGCGAATTAACGCGCTCACAAATCAAAGATTTGCTCTCCGCTTCGGGCTTCCAGCCCTCGCTTGAATCGCATTTTTCTTGCGCCGTCGTGCTCTGCTCCGGCTTATGCGTGCAAATCGAAGATTTGCGTGCCGCCTCAAACAGGCTTTGCCTGTTTGGGCTTCGCCTGCGCAGGAATCGCACGCCGTCTGGAAAAGTCCACGAGCTGAAAGCTCGTGAGACGTCTCAAGAGCCTTTGGCTCTTGGACAAATGCTGGGGAAAAACCCGCGTGCGGGTTTTTCTATCTTTGAACAATTCTCCCTCTTACATCTAACGGCATGTTTTCAAATCTACTGCTTACTGGAAAAAAAGGAGAGGGTGAAATCTATTGCATGATTGCCTATCCTAATATTTTTGCAGGATAGGTGTTAAAACTTCAGACAAAGCAACCGTATTTCCAACCATAAACGAATTTATTTGCGGCCAGGTGGATTCATCCATAAAATCTATATCGTCGAGCCTAATAGACAAAAAGGAAATCCGGAGAGAATCCCCTCTTTCCCAAAAAATAGGCAGACCTATTTTATTTTCGATCTCATCTTTGTGTGAGTGAATATAGTCGTACAGTTTTTTATTCTTCATTATGTCCATATTGTTGCATTGGAATCCGACGGTGCATTTCTTTAGTCTAATTGACATAAAATAGTTCATGCCGCCGCCAAGGATCGATTTTGCAGTAAACCAGCCGCTCCTGTTTGGAGTTCTGTTTTGGTAGATATCTGTTTTGGTATTTATTTCAACGAGGAGCTGGTCCCAGAATTTGAAATACATATCTCCTTTCTGTCGAGAATTAACGGGATTGGCAGTCGATACAACAGGATTTGATACGGTAATCGTGATCTCTCCCGGCTCAACGTCAAAGAGTGACAGATACTTTTTGATCAAAGATATTTTTGATCCGGTATCCCCGTGGACTCTCAGATATATGCCTTCGGCAATACGCCGGGAATCACCCGGGGAAAAAGCATCTTCACTTGCTGAAATAGCCTGGGCTACAGGAGTTTTTTCGGATGAAAGAGCAAGATCCTGGAGGACCGCACCATCTCTTTCATGCAGTAAACCGATTACGGAGGCGAGGAACTCACGCCAGGTTTTCACGCTGTATTTTGTCCCGGCAAAAGTAAAGGAGTAAATATTTCGGTTGTATAAATCAACATCCTCATCCAGCGAAAAAGTATTTCCCTCTTTTTGTGCCGGAACAAAAGAAGACACATATGTCGGCCATATCTTCAGTGCGAGATTTGTTAACTGATTATTCCTTTCAACAAGCTCCTCACGAGCCCACTTATCACAGGTCGCAACATAGTGATTCAACTTCAGATGACTCTCTTTAAATCCCTTTGGCATATTATTTTTATCAAAAAATGAGTTATTGCTGTATTTTGAGTTATATGCTGTTAACGAAAGATTTGCCAGCTTGTGCAGCCATTCTTCATGAACCTGTAATGCGGTCTCAGAACCTCCGAGTTCCTCCTTCCATTTATCGGATAATGTTTGAGGCATGATATGTTCAATACTCAGCTGACCCTCAGAAATGAGATTTTCCAGATCTACCACTTCATAATTGTCCTGATTTTCCAGAGATTCGAGGAGATAAAGCAAATATGTCAACTTCATATCCTGATAGAGATTCCTGTTCAGTAAATTGTCGCGAACCTCCGTATCTGTTGGGAAACGGCCTGACCCCTGTTTTGAAAGAAGAATATACTTGAGTTTTTCCACATATCCTGTCTCATTGCCTTCCTGACGCAGGACATCCTTATGCAAAGTCATAAAGACCTTATTCAAGCCTTGAGCAGGAACACCGCAGATTATACGCCTTACGAGATAGGTTTCCAGGATGCGCAGAATACTGATTATCTCATTTGATATAATCATTCCCGACTGATACCCGTCCAGTATCTCCATTACATAGGGATTAATGACACTGTTATCCAGCTTCCGGAGTTTTGTGAGGATTTTCTTGATATCTCCCTCTGCCGTTTCAGGAGATTGGATCATATAATAATATTTTGCATACTTTACCATGTCCTGAAGTAAGGTCTCTTTATCAGCAGTTTCAGCATATACCTTAAATTCGGAATATATATTCGCGATGGCGGGAATCCGCCGCAACTTGATTGTCAGGTAATTGCGAAGGAACGCATCGGTATTTTTAGGCGTGTATTTTTCTATCTTGTACCAGTAGGATGTATAATATTTTTCCTGCATTTCCAAGGGCAATGACATTAATACGTAATTTCTCACTTTATCAGATTCAGAAAGAGCCAATCCGGTAGAGTTCAGACTTTCGAAAATGAGTTGTGCATCATCATCTTTTTCAAGAATAATGTCAATTACAACAAGCCGCGAAACTGCTTCCATCAGTTCGTCGATCGTCACCTCGCGCTTGAGAATGGAGGTATAAAAATACTGATAGTTTTTTGTGATTCTGGAATCTTGTTCTAAATCGCTCAGGTCTTCTGAAAAGAGTGCATTATACGCATTCTGACTGTTTGCGGCAGGTATCAGTTTGATTGTATGATCATATTCATCACGGAGATATTTATTATGGATTTTGTCTGTTAATTTTTTATCAGCAGAGATAAGAATGCCTTGTTTCAAAATGTTGTAAATAGCTATCAGCAGAATCGAGATGGTCGTAATTCTCTGTTGACCGTCGATGATGACGTATTCTCCGCGGCCTCCTTTGGGATTTGTGGCACTTACTATACTTCCAAAAAAGTGGGTTGGACGGTTATTTATGATAGTTGACAGCAAATCGCTGTATAATTGTTTACAGTGTTCCAGCTGCCATTCATATTCCCGCTGATAGACCGGGATAACGAATATGTCATTGGAATCTAAAAGACGGATCAGAAATTTTTCATTACCTTTCATACTGTACCAACCTGAAATAATACCTATTTGATTCCAGAAGTAATAACATTACGGGTATTACGTATGATTTGCATGATAAAGGCACTCGGGAGTGGGTGAAAATATCCTGAGCCTAAAAAAACATCCCATCCCAAATAAAACAAACCCTGATTACCCAATCCTCCCAATACTATACCATGGATCCGATACCTCAGGCATCATACGATCACCGCCTCACCATGAAAGAGGAGGACTACCTCGAAGCGATCCTCAACGTATCCCTTACGAAAGGATACGCCAAAAGCCGCGACGTCGCGGTCGAACTCGACGTGGGGCCCTCCTCTGTCGGGGAAATGTTTGCGAAACTGGATAAAAAAGGCCTGGTCGTGTATCGGAAATACGAAGGTGTCACCCTCACTGAACCTGGAAAGATCATCGCCGAGCAGGTGAAGTTCCGCCACGATGTCCTGGTCGAATTTCTGGAAATGGTCGGGGTGCCAAGCGACATTGCAAACAAAGACGCCTGCTTCATGGAACATGAATTAAGCACGGTCACGATCCAGAAGATCCGGGAGTTCGTCGCCGCAAAAAAACAGAAATAAGTTTTTTTTTAATGGGACTTACGCGGTGTGATCTTAACCGAAACAACTGACGTACTTATGGGATGTACTTCGATTTCGTGTAACGCCGGATGCGGAACCCTGAGAAAAAGAACCGCGAATAAGCGGTTCAATAATTTCATGGGTCCGCACCCACCCATACATTTCCCGAATCGGGTTGAGATCACACCATGTAACTCCCATCCCAATTACTAATCTATTACTAATATCTGTCAAATTAGTAATTGGCCCCGCTCCCCCTGACCCGCAAAAAAGAGGTCAGGCACCCCCTCCGCATACCCCCATATAAACCTACCTTTTTTGGTAAAAACCCGCAAAAACTTTACCGCTATCCCCCCTCTCCAAGAATATAATCAGAGGTTGGACGGAGCCCCAGCTGATCTCGGGACAAAAAACCATGACAGCTGATTTCATTCAGACAGCAATCTCGAAGTCCGCAAAGCGGATCTTCACCGCAGAGTTTACGAACGCCGCCGCGTATGATGCGATCATCGCAGAAATTACCGGCGTGGAAAACCCCCTCGGCCTTGCCGAAGTCGAGCTCGGGAAGCAGACCTACAAGACCTATGTCGGCTACTTCGACCCGAACACCTCCCGCACCCCTGGATCAGAAAAAAAAAGATTGGAGCATTTCTATTTGCAGGTCATGAGAAATGACCCCCAAAAAGAACAACCCGCACGCGGTTTTTAACTCCTGTAAAAAAAAGAATTACTCCCGCGACTCGATCACCGCGATGAGATTTTCCATCACCTTATCCACCGCATCCCAGGTAGGGCTGACCTTCCCCGGCGTCCGGACGATAAACGGCCGTCCCTCATCAGCGGCTTTGCGCATCTCGATATCAAGCGGGATAGCGCCAAGATACGGCACCTTATACTGCTCCGCCGCCTTAGCTCCGCCGCCTTTTCCGAAGATATCGACGACCTCGCCGCAGTGCGGACAGACCATACCCGACATATTCTCGATCACGCCGAGGACAGAAAGATCCATCATCTCAATAAATTTGATCGCCTTCGTCGCATCCAAAACAGCCACATCCTGCGGGGTCGTCACGATAACGGCGCCCTCAACATTCGGCGCGAACTGAATGATATTCAAAGCCTCATCACCCGTTCCCGGCGGAAGATCCACGATCAGATAATCGAGCTCTCCCCATTCCACCTCGCCCAGGAACTGTTTCGTCGCAGCGGCCTTCATCGGTCCGCGCCAGACCACAGGACTGTCCGTCTCATTCAGGAGAAGAGCGATCGAGACCACCTTCAACGACCCCGTCACCTTCACCGGCATAATGTGCTCGCCGATCGCCTGAAGACGCATATCCTCGATCCCGAGCATCTTCCCGATCGAAGGACCGTGAAGATCAAGATCCAGAAGACCCGTCTGATACCCGTGACTCGAAAGCGCATAGGCAAGATTTACCGACACCGTGCTTTTTCCGACCCCTCCCTTTCCCGAGAGGACCAAAATCACATGGCGGACATTGATTTTGGACTTTTCCGGTTTATTTTTCGGCGATTCGGTTTTTTGTGAACTGCTCGCGCAGTCTGTATTGCTGGTTTCATTGGTCATGTATAGATAACTCCGTTGAAAGCTCCGCCGCAGACAAAAAAATCACCTGCAGCAGAACACATGTAAGAGAAAAATCTGCTTAAGAACGCCGGGGACCGCAGGTCAGACAAAACAGCCTGACCAGTATCCAACATCCGGCGTTCCATCCTGATAGGCTCCGCCCCCGCAGTGATCACGTTACTGACCCGGTATTGCGGCATTTGCAGTAATGGGGGGCGGAGATGTATGAAAGTTTAGAGGAGGACGTGGAGGTTGTTACTTCTTTTCGCGTCTGAAACACATGAACCAGTCAAGACAATACTGATCATCGCTTGTCGACTCCATGCGTTCCTTTGCCGTCCCGCAGGAACCTGCAGTCGGTACGATCACATCATCACCCGGACGCCAGTCAGCAGGCGTTGCGACCTGATCACTGTCTGCTTTCTGCAGAGCGAGAATGATGCGTTTGATCTCGTCGAAGTTTCTTCCGGTCGAGAGAGGATAATACAGAATGGTTCTGATCTTCGCCAAAGGATCGATAACGAATACTGCACGCACTGCCTGCGTATTCGACTGACCCGGCTGGATCATCCCGAATTTGTTGGCGACCTCCATCCTGATATCCTCGATCAGCGGGAACTTCACCTCGATGTTCTTCTTCCCGTTCCACTCGATCTCCTGGATCTTGCGAAGCCAGGCGATGTGGGCGTAAAGAGAATCTACCGAAAGTCCGATCAGTTCGGTGTTCAGTGCGGCGAACTCATCAGCCATCGACGCAAACGTCATAAACTCGGTCGTACAAACCGGGGTGAAGTCTGCCGGGTGCGAGAAGAGAATGACCCACTTCCCGGCATAATCCTCGGGAAACCGGATAGGCCCCTGTGTCGTTACCGCCTCAAACGAGGGAGCGGTGTCACCGATCAGCGGCATTTTTGCGCCGCTGTGCGGATGTCCATCGCTGAATCTGTGGAGGCGATGGTGGTGATGATAACAGCAGATCTCCTGCTGCTTTTCATCTTCCATTGCATGTACTGGTGTTTTTTCCATAGTGATGACCTCCGTAAAGGATCACGGCAGATATGTCTGAACAGCACGCCCTGTCAGCTACACGTCGCGGGTCTGCATTCCGCAGCCGTGCGGCTGAACCCCGCCGTCTGTGTGCGGACAGCAGGAGACTTTTATCATCTTGCCGTTCGCCAAAGCATCGGCGACTTTGTAGCGCGCCTCATGAAGGTCGCGCCATGCCGTCTTTCTTGAAACACCCAAAACGCCGGCGGCATCCTCCTGCGAAAGACCTTCCAGATCGACCAGTTTCAAAACCGCGATCTCTTCGGGATACAAAGTGACCATCTCAATGTTTGCCTTCCTGTTAGGACAGACCGGGGCATAACATCCCGGAGGCTCATTGAGCTCGACACATCGCCGCACCCGCGGTCTTCCGCATTTACCTTTTGGACAAATCTCAGGGTTTTCAGGCATATCTTTACTCGTGCTGGATATCTTCTCATGCCATCCCTAAAGTGTTTTCGATTAGCCGATGACACCTGAGGAAATATTCAGTAAGTACTCATATGCGCCAAAATATATTAATGTATGTGAATCGAATGATGTTAAGTACAAGTAGTAAAGAAGTAATTTCCGGAGATGCGTATGTCGACACCATTTATAACAATAGAAAATCTGTGTATGGATTTTGGCGAGGAGCACAAGATCCGCGTTCTGGACAATATCTGTCTTGAAATCGCCGAAGGAGAGATCGTAGGTGTGATCGGAAGATCAGGATGCGGAAAGACCGTGCTGATCCATCTGATCCGGGGGATCGACACGCCGCCGACCGGCGGCAGGATCGTCTATCACCTTGCGCGGTGCAGAAAATGCGGCAGGATCGAGTTCAGAAGCGATGCGGGAAAAGCCTGCCCTGCCTGCGGAGAGACCCTTGCCGCAGAAGATATCGACTTCTGGGCGCCGGAAAACGAAGCGCTGAAAGCAAAGATCATGGCGCGGACCTCGCTGATGTTCCAGCGGACCTTCTCTCTCTACGGGGATGACCGCGTGATCGAGAACGTTCTTAGGGCGCTCGACGACATCAGCTACCCGGCAAATCAGGCGCTTTCCCGTGCGGCGGATCTGGTGGATGAAGTGCGGCTGAGTCACCGGATGATGCATGTCGCCAGGGATCTTTCGGGCGGAGAAAAGCAGCGCGTGGTGCTCGCCCGCCAGCTCGCCCGCGAACCGCTGTTTTTGTGCGCCGACGAGCCGACGGGAACGCTGGATCCCAAGACCGCGACGATCGTGCATGAACTGCTGAAGACCGCGGGAGCAGAGAAGAAGATGGGGATGGTCATCACCTCCCACTTCGCCCAGGTGCTGGAGGATGTCTGCGACCGGGCGGTCCTGATGGATGACGGAAGGATCACACAAATCGGCAAACCTGAAGAGATCGTGGATGAGTTCATGAAGGGATGCAAAGATGACTGCACCTATGTGTGCACCGACTGCGGCAGTGCGGTCGTGCGGGCGAAGGATCTCTCAAAGAAGTTCATCGCCGTCGACCGCGGGGTGATCAATGCGGTGGACAAGGTCAGTTTCGAGGTGTACGAACGCGAGATCCTCGGGATCATCGGCGTTTCCGGAGGAGGGAAGACGACGCTTTCGAAGATGATCGCGGGTCTGTATGAACCGACCGGCGGCACCCTGGAGGTGCGGGTCGGGGATGAATGGGTCGATATGCGAAAACCGGGATATGAGTTCCGCGGCAGAGCGAAGAAGTACATCGGCCTTCTGCATCAGGAGTATGATCTGTATCCGCACAGAACGGTGATCGACAATCTGACGGAAGCGATCGGACTGGAGTTTCCAAAAGAGCTGGCTGTCCGAAAAGCGGTGATCACGCTCCGGATGGCGGGATTTACCGAGAAGAAGGCAAAGGACATCCTGAACAGGAAGCCTTCCGAGCTCTCCGAAGGCGAGAAGCACAGAGTGGCGCTGGGTCAGGTGCTTATCCGGGAACCGCGGATCATTCTTCTGGATGAGCCGACCGGAACGATGGATCCGATCACGAAGATCGATGTGAAGCACTCGATAGTCAATGCAAGAGATGAGATGGACGAGACGTTCATCATCGTTTCCCATGACATGGACTTCGTGAGAGATGTCTGCGACCGGTGCATGTTCATCCGCGGAGGAAAGATCATTGCGGAAGGACCAACGGCGGAAGTGCTCGCAAAGATCTCTGAAAAGGAGGTCGAGAAGATGGCGGCGGATCTGGAAGCAGGACAGAAATAATCCCCTCCGCTCCATTTTCACCTTGCGCAAAGGCTGTTTTGAATATTTTTGATAAAAATAGGAGTTTCCAGACCTGGAAGCGCTTACTTATACTCTTTTCCGATCAAAAACCGGTAAAGCACCATATATTTCGACGCTGACCGCGGGATCTTTGACTCGACTTCGTAGTACGTCCCGTCATGCAGCGAGAACAGGATCTTCATCTGCAGGGAAAACGCAAACCCTTCGATATCCGCAAACGGAAACACAAACTTTCCTTTGTCGCCGTCGAACTCGAGCCGGTCAACATAGATCGAAAACTTCCCGGTGCCGAGATCCTCGACCGACTTCATCGCCCCGATCTTTCCCAGGATCTGCCCTTCGTCCGACTCGATCGGGACATCCTTTTGGGTCGCGAGATACGCCGGCAGACGCTCTTTGATCAGATCACGCTGCCAGTGATCCCAGGAGACGATGTTGTCATGATGCAGCGGATGGTCCGACGCCGGCTCGAACAGACCGAACTCATTGAACTTCACCGCATACCCGCATTCGCAGGAGAGAATATCCCCTTTGCTGTGCAGTCTGCCCATCTGTTTACACTCCGGGCAGATGTAGAGGATCGTTTCAAGATACTCGGCGAGATCCGTGCCCGTGTAGGGCCGGGGATCTTTTTTCTGGTCATCGAACGTGTTCACATACAGATCGCGGTTGATCGCTTCATTGATCTGATCGACCGTCATGCCCTTCAGCTCTTCGGGAGAGTATTCGTGGACGAACTCACCCTGCATGGTGCCGTCACGGGGGGTTTTTCCCCATCGCGGGCGGCGCAGATACCCGCCGTGCATCCGGTAGGTGATGAGAGAAGCGCCGAGCTCTCCGCACTCTTTCACCAGTTTCCCGGTGGCAGGCGAGATGAACGCTGTCTCGCCGTTGATCGATCTGACCCCTTCGGGAGACATCCAGACATTATTGCCGGCACTCAGCCGTTCTTTGATGTCCCTGATCACCTCGCCTGCCGGGGCGCCTTTCTTGCGGATGATCGGATCCAGCAGACACCGGCCGGCAAGGCGGGTCGATTTCTTTCTGAACAGATGTTCGCCGGCCACATAGAACATGTGTCCTTTGATCGCCATGCCGATCATCAGATGGTCCCAAAGGGTCGTGTGGTTGGAAAAAACCATATAGGGAGTATGCTTTGGGACGACGATATCGTAAGTATAGTGTAATTTTCGGCTCATCGCCGGGGAGGCAAGAAAGCGTGCCGTTTTATACACGCCTTTATACCAGAGAACGCGGATATTCTGCATTGCCCTATAGTATGGGAATTTACCCATGATATATCTGAGGGTATTTGTAATGCGGCGCTCTTTGGAGGATCATTTTTCCACGGCCGGCAGCCTGCAGGGAATACAAAAAAACGAAAGGATCCAAAGCGGGAAGTGCGGCAGCATATTTTTCCCGGTGCGCCCTTTAACTGACGCAGATCACCGGAACAAAACCTTCACCTCTAGCTTTATCATAAGAAAAAGCAAATATTATCCCATGACCGAAACGGCACACAAAGCCGGGCGCAGTACGCGTTCGACCGAGCGCGAGCATAGATCCGAGGGATTTGTGCCCCACAACATGATGGATTACGAGGAAACCTACTCCACGTTCTCCATTGCTGTGCCTGAGTATTACAACTTCGGCTTCGACGTTGTTGATGCATGGGCGAAAAAAGACCGCAACAAACTCGCCATGATCTGGACAAACCAGGAAGGAAAGGAAAAATACTACACCTTCCGGCAGATGATGAATCTGTCCAACCAGATCGCGAACATGATGTTCAAACAGCATATCGGCAAAGGCGACCGCGTGATGATCCTTCTGCCGCGTGTTCCCGAGTGGTGGACCTTTGCTCTTGCTGCAATAAAAATAGGCGCAGTCATCTGCCCGTCTCCGGTCATTCTAACCCCGCACGATCTCAAATACCGAATAAACCAGGGCAAATTCAAGATGATCGTGACAAACACTGAAAATGTCTGGAAACTTGAGGATATAGCAGGCGAATGCCCGACGCTGCAGGTAAAATTCCTGACCGACGGCGATGCTCCGGGATGGATAAACTATCAGAAGGAACTGATTCACCCGGCACGTGCTTCTACGAAGCTGAGTTCGATCGTTCGAAGCGTTCGAACCAAAGCGACGGACCCTATGCTGATCTTCTTCTCGTCGGGAACGACCGCTGACCCGAAGATGGTGCTGCACAATCATGCCTATCCGCTCGGCCACATCGTGACCGGCAGGTTCTGGTATGATCTGACAGACAACGATCTCCACTTCACGGTCGCGGACATGGGCTGGGGCAAATCCTCCTGGGGCAAGTTCTACGGACCCTGGATGGAAGGCGCCTGTGTCTTTGTCTACGACTACCGCGGGAAGTTCAATGCGACCGAGCTTCTGCCGCTGATCGAAAAGTATGAGATCACGACGTTTTGCGCTCCGCCGACGATCTACCGGATGCTGATCCTTGCGGATCTGGAGACGTTTGACTTTTCCGAGCTGCGTCACTGCCTCTCGGCAGGCGAGACGCTGAACCCGGAGGTCAACCGCGTGTGGGAGGAAGGCACCGGGAAAAAGATCTACGAGGCTTACGGTCAGACGGAAACGGTCACGGTGATCGGAACGTTCCCGTGTATGGAAGTCAGACCCGGTTCGATCGGGAAACCTGCTCCGGGCTGGAAGATCGAGCTCCACGACGATATGGGCAATCCGGTGGCTCCGGGCGTTGAAGGCAGGATCGCGATCAAGACGAGCGATCCGTCACCGGTCGGTCTGTTTACCGAGTATCTGGATGACCCGAAGGCAACCGCGAAGGTCTTTATCAACGGCTGGTACTACACGGGAGATAAGGCGACGGTCGATGAAGACGGCTACTTCTGGTTCATGGGCCGCGATGATGATATGATCAAATCATCCGGCTACCGCGTTTCCCCGGCGGAGGTCGAGTCGGCGCTTATCGAGCACCCGGCAGTGAAGGAGTCTGCGGTCGTCGGCAGCCCCGACCCGATCCGCGGCGTGATCATCAAAGCATTCGTGGTCTTAAAAGACGGTTATACCGGGTCCGAGGCCCTCATCAAAGAGATGCAGACCCATGTGAAGACGACGACCGCCCCGTATAAGTATCCGCGTGCGATCGAGTTCGTGGAGGAGCTTCCAAAGACGATTTCCGGAAAGGTTCGGAGAGTTGAGCTCCGCAATCTCGAGATGAAGAGATATCAGGAAGCACACCACGAAGAGTTCTCTGAAAAGAAGAACTGAACTTTTTTTCTTTTTTTTAGCGTTTGTATTCGATCTGAATTCCCAAAGGACGTTGTTCGTCTCCTAATCTTCGGGATGTTTCAAGGATTTGAGCGGGATTCTTTGGGTGGTACCACTCACGCAAGACAAAGATTTGGTCGCAAATCAAAGCCTTGGTCGCAAATCAAAGCCTTGGTCGCAAATCAAAGATTTGGTCGCAAATCAAAGATTTGGTCGCAAATCAAAGCCTTGGTCGCAAATCAAAGATTTGCTCCGCTGAGGTTGCCCCTTCGGGGCAACCCGCCTCCGCTGAGCCCGCCCCTTCGGGGCAACCCGCCTCCGCTGAGGTCGGCCGCTTTCAGCGTCCACCCCTCCCACTCGCAAAGCTTCACTTTGCTCAGCTAAGGTCGTCGACTACGTCTCCGACCCGCCAACGAAATCCACGAAAAATACGCAAATCAAAGATTTGTTCTCCGACTCGGGCTTGCAGCCCTCGTTTGAATCGCATTTTTCTTGCGTTCGGGTGCTCTCTCAGGCTGATGCGTGCAAATCGAAGATTTGGATGCCGCTTCAAATGGGCTTTGCCCGCTTGGGCTTTCCAGGCAGTCCTTCCTCAATGAAAGTTCTTCGATGTACGACCCGGCGCTTCTTTTGATCCACGTGCCCGCGGGGGGCACGACTGCGAATCAGAGGCTAGCGCTTCCTTGGTAAGATTTCAATCCACGTGCCCACGAGGGGCACGACGACGGATGCACGGACGCCCACAGCGCACGCTCTATTTCAATCCACGTGCCCACGAGGGGCACGACAAGCAGGGCAGTTTAAGAAGGTGACGCCGGAGGATTTCAATCCACGTGCCCACGAGGGGCACGACACAAACTCAAGAGCCTTTTTGTACGGGAACGATTATTTCAATCCACGTGCCCACGAGGGGCACGACTTTTGTAGATGGCATATGTGACCTCATCAGATATTTCAATCCACGTGCCCACGAGGGGCACGACCTTTCATTCCGTAAATCTGCTGTTGTTGCAGTTATTTCAATCCACGTGCCCACGAGGGGCACGACTCTCTGACCCCGCTAAAGGTTTTATTTGGTAGTATTTCAATCCACGTGCCCACGAGGGGCACGACTTGTTCAAGAGTCGGAACACCCGCGGCATCCATATTTCAATCCACGTGCCCACGAGGGGCACGACGCGGGGCAATTTAATGATGATGTGT